>NZ_JBXWRL010000032.1:0-60406 GCF_059612885.1 Ruegeria sp. YKSD179
CCGAAGCCGAAGCCGAAGCCGAAGCCGAAGCCGAAGCCGAAGCCGAAGCCGAAGCCGAAGCCGAAGCCGAAGCCGAAGCCGAAGCCGAAGCCGAAGCCGAAGCCGAAGCCGTTGAGGAAAAGACCATTGAGCGCCCCGTTGAAAGACGAGGCGGGTTTGTTCCTGCGCTGATTGGTGGCGTGATCGCGGCGGCGATAGGTTTCGTCGCTGGGCGCGGAGATTTTTTGCCAGGTGGTTCAGATTCGACAGACGCGATTGCGACGCTTGAATCGAAATTGCAGGACCAATCCGCTCAAATAGAAAAGCTTTCTGGTTCACTGACCGACGGTTCGGAATTGTCCGCTCTAAAGGATCAGTTGACGGCTCTGACCGCTAAATTGCCACCAATTGAAGCCGATCTAGACAGCGCAAAATCCAATATCGACGAACTGAATAGCAAGTTAGATCCTTTGGCAGACCGTTTGGCCGAAATGGAGAAACGACCAATCACCCAAGGTGCCTCGGCCGAAGCAGTTGCCGCTTATGAGGCAGAGCTCAAAAAGCTGCAGCAATCGCTTGCAGCGCAAAGGGCGGAAGTCGAAAAGATGGTTTTGGACGCCCAGGCCCTAGAAGCAAAAGCTGCCGCTGAAGCACGTGCAGCCACCAACACGGCGACGTTGACTCGGCTAAAAGGAAAACTGGATACCGGACAACCTTATACGGATTTAGTTACCGAACTTCAGTCGGGGGGGTTGACGGTACCGGATGCACTGATTGCGACTGCTGAAAAAGGTGTGGCAACTACCTCAACGTTAAACGCGTCATTCCCTCCGGCGGCCCGAAAGGCGCTGGCGGATGCGCGCCATGCGGAAAAGGGCACTGGTTTGGTCGCATTTTTGCAGCGTCAGACGGGTGCACGGTCGGTAACGCCACAGGATGGGGACGACCCGGATGCAATTCTTTCGCGCGCGCAGGCGGCACTCTCAAATGGAGATGTTTCTGCCGCCTTAAGCGAACTTGAATCCCTGCCTGAATCGGCTCGAAGCGCGATGGCGGGTTGGGAAGAGGCCGCTCAGGCCAGAGTTGCCGCAGTGGACGCCGCAAATACGCTTGCTTCAAGCGTAAACTCGAACTGAAGGACCTGCCATGCTTTGGTCACTGTTAAAGATCCTTGTTTTTGTTGCGATTATCGGCTTGCTGGCCATGGGTGCTGGGTTTCTGATGGAATCCAGCGGAGGCGTGCAAGTCACCGTGGCAGGTACGGAGTACACGCTAGGGCCCCTGCAATCAGTCATCGCGCTGTGCCTGCTTGTTTTTGCGGTCTGGCTGTTCTTCAAATTGCTTAACTTGCTGATTGCGACCCTGAAATTCCTTAACGGAGATGAAACTGCCTTGTCGCGATACTTCGACCGCAGTCGGGAACAGCGTGGTTATCAAGCTTTGTCTGATGGAATGATGGCGCTTGCCTCGGGCGAGGGTCGGGCAGCTATAACAAAAGCGCAAAAAGCGGAACGCCTACTGAACAAGCCTGAATTGACCAATTTGCTGGTTGCGCAAGCTGCCGAAATGAACGGAGATACCAAGAAAGCCTCAGAGACGTACAAGAAGCTGGTTCAAAACAATGCGACCCGTTTTGTCGGCGTGCGGGGTATTATGAAACAGAAACTGGCTGAAGGCGACGACGAAACCGCCCGAAAACTGGCGGAAAAGGCACTTGCTTTGAAACCCCGCCATGAAGAGACACAAGACGTCCTGTTGAACCTGCAGACCAAGGCGCAAGACTGGGCAGGTGCCCGCTCGACGCTGACTTCCAAGCTAAAGGCCGGGTATTTGCCTCGGGATGTCTTTAAACGGCGCGATGCGATTCTGGCTCTTTCCGAAGCTAAGGATATTCTGGACGACTCTGCATCGGTAGAACAGCAGGAACACGCAATTGAGGCCAATCGGCTTTCACCAGACTTAGTTCCCGCCGCTGCAATGGCTGCGCGGGCTTATATCGAAAAGGGCAAACCGCGTTCTGCATCGAAGATCTTAAAAAAAGCGTGGGAGGTTCAGCCCCATCCTGACCTTGCCCATGCATTTGCGGAGATTGAACCAGATGAAACCCCGGAGCAACGCATCAAGCGGTTCACAGCCCTTACCCGGGTCCATCCTCAGGATCCCGAGACTCGTTTAATTTTGGCCGAGTTGAATATTGTTGCCGAGGACTTCCCGGAAGCCCGGCGCGTGTTGGGCGACCTGGTTGAAAATCAAGCAGACGCCCGGGGCTACACCCTGATGGCTGCAATCGAACGGGGAGAGGGTGCGTCGGATGCGGTCGTGCAGGGTTGGCTTGCAAAGGCGCTGAACGCTCCTCGTGGTCCGCAGTGGGTTTGTAACAACTGCCATGACATTCAGCCAGAGTGGGGACCTGTTTGTCAAAACTGCAACAGCTTTGACACGCTCAGCTGGCAAACTCCGCAAACGCCAGAAATTGCCACGGCGACAGGTGTTCACATGTTGCCCCTAATCGTTGGGGCGATTGAGGACCAGCCTGAACCGGAGCCTGAGGAAGCGCGCGAGGTCGACGAACCCGAGATCGATGAGGTGATCGAAGCGAATGCTGAGCCGGTTGAGGCCGAGAAGCAGTCCTGACCTGAGCTAATGTTTTGACGAACCAGATTGCATAACGCTGCGTGGCCGGCGAGTTTCTTTCGCTTCACTCATTGCTTTGGTGAATCTACCTGACCGAGACTTTTTGAAACGGTTGGGGCGCCAATCGAACGAGAATAGCAAACGGGTCCGCAGGAACGAGGCGACGCATATTCAGATCTTATTCTGTAACTACTAGATCGCTGCGGTTAACTGCTTCGGCTACGAAAAACAAACTGCAAAACAAGACATTCTCGTTCTGTATTTTCTTTAATTTTTGAGTGAAGTGAAAGCGGAGAAGCTCTTTTCGGCTTTCTGAAACGCGCCGCGATCGCAGCAGTTCCGTCATAGTGACAACCAGGTTCGGGATCGCTCGCGAAGCCGTAAGTCCGCCACACAATGGCGGTGCCCAATTGTCGCATTCAAATCTGTTTGTTAACGTCCCTCTCTAAGGGGGGTGTAAGCCCGTATGTTGGACTACTCACATAACGCCATTTTGGTGGTGGCGTCGCTTGGCGTTGCATTGATGGCCGGGTTCACTGGGCTGTATTTGACGCATGGCGCGAACAGGCTGGACAGCCAAAGACGCAAGTTTGTCGTCGCGCTGGCTGCGGTCATCCTGGGCGGCGGTATCTGGTCCATGCATTTCGTTGCGATGCTAGGTCTGCAATTACCAATCTTGTTTTACTACGACGCGCTTGTAACACTGATTTCGGCGTTAGTTGCCATTCTGATGGTTGGCCTCGCACTTTTGCTGCTTCATTTTCGGCGGCGCACGATGCAAACAATCGTTGGCGCAGGTGTCATTGTCGGCATGGGGATCGTCGTGATGCATTACGTCGGCATGGCCGGAATGCAACTGTGTCGTCCGGTCTACAGTATTTGGGATGTTGCAATCTCGACGCTCGCGTCGGTCGTCCTGTCTGTGCTGGCGATATGGGTTGCTTATGATAATCGCACACAGCGCAATATTTTGCTGGGGACCTTTTGTTTCGGGGTCGCGGTTTTCACCATGCATTTTGTTGCAACTGGATTGACTGATTTTGTCGTCAGTGACGATCCCAGCGGCGCCGGACCAGAGTTAAATAATCAGGTCCTGGCGATGGGAGTCACGGTTTCAGTATTCTTAATTTGCTCGGCATTTTTGTTAACCGGCATTACCTTCATTGGCCCAAGCCAGGAGGCTGAACCCGCCGGAGACTCCGAGCCTGCGCATGAGCCAGAATTATCGGTTTTGCGCGCGGGCGTCCCGTTCGAGCGGGAAAGTCAGACTTTCTTTGCTGAACCCTCCCGTATCGCCGCAATTCGCGCCGAAGGCCACTACACCATCCTTTACATGGATTCTGAAAAATTATTTTGTCCGTGGTCAATTACTGAGGCTGAAACACGCCTTTTATCGGACGGCTTTCTGCGGGCGCATCGCAGCTATTTGGTTAATCCAAAACATGTGTCGTGTTTCGAGCGTCACAAGGACAACGGAACCTGTTATTTTGACGGTGTCGAGGCGTTGACAAAGGTTCCAGTGAGTCGCTCACGCCTAGCGGATATTCGCAGCGCGTTGGGATTGTGATCGCAACTCGTGCAGCCCATTCGCATTTCGTGAAACAGAAGGCGTCCCCTGTTCTCGTGTGCTGGAACATATAACCCATTAACCTTTTTCCTTACTCTAGGGAGTTTAAGGCGTTTTGCCGTACCCAGGGAGGAAAACATGATACCAGCCGGTTTTGAGTACCACCGGCCAGGCGACATTGCCTCGGCTATTGGCATTCTACAGGAACACGGAGACGAAGCTCGCGTCATAGCTGGCGGGCACAGCCTTATTCCGATGATGAAACTGCGAATGGCAGAAATGGGCCATCTCGTTGATCTTCAGGCGATCGACGAACTCAAAGGGATAGAAGTGGGTGCCGAGTCAGTTACGCTTGGCGCGATGGTAACCCAGCATGAGTTGATAACTCATGGAGGTCTGGCATCCGCCATTCCATTGATACGCGATGCCGCGCTCCAGATCGCGGACCCTCAGGTGCGCTACATGGGAACGGTTGGTGGAAACGTGGCCAACGGTGATCCGGGCAACGACATGCCGGGATTGATGCAGTGTTTGGATGCAACGTTTGAACTCAAGGGCCCCGACGGAACACGTAACGTAGCAGCGCGTGACTTTTACGAAGCTGCATATTTTACCACGCGCGAGGACGAGGAAATTCTGACGCGTATTTCGGTTCCTATACCGGGCGCCGGTGTCGGCCAAGCCTACGAAAAGCAAAAGCGCAAGATTGGAGATTATGCCACAGCTGCGGCGGCGGTCTTGGTCGGTAATGGCAAAGCATCGATCGCCATGACCAATTTGTCCGACACTCCGATCTGGTCTGCAGAAGCCAGCAACGCACTTGCCGGGGGTGACGTCGACGGTAGCGTCGGCGCGATGCTCGATGCAATTGACCCTGTCGCCGACAACCGCGGACCTGTGGAGTTCAAAAAACACGTAGCTGCCGTGATGTTGCGCCGCGCCATTGGCCGGGCGCAAACCCGCGCGGGCTGAGGGGAGTAAAACCAATGTCGAAAATGCACGTCAAACTTACAGTAAACGGCAAGCAGTTCGAAGGTCTGGCCGAGCCGCGTACACTTTTGATTCATTTCCTACGAGAAGATCTAAAAATTACTGGTCCGCACATTGGCTGCGAAACCAGCCATTGTGGTGCTTGCACCGTCGATATTGACGGGAAGTCGGTGAAATCCTGCACAACCTTTGTTGCTCAGGTAAACGGAGCTGACGTCACGACCGTCGAAGGGCTGACCAACGACGACGGCAGCTTAGGCGTCCTTCAAGAGATGTTCCGTGAACATCACGGGCTGCAATGCGGATTCTGCACACCGGGCATGATCACCCGTGCGCATCGCCTGCTGCAGGAAAACCCGAACCCTACAGAAGAGGAAATCCGTTTTGGGATGGCTGGTAACCTCTGCCGCTGCACCGGTTACCAGAACATCGTAAAGGCCATCTCGGCTTCCGCCGACATGCTTAATGCTCAGAAGGAGGCCGCGGAATGAACGACCAGACAATGACACCCGAAGAACGCGCCGCCAATCTCAAAGGAATGGGCAGTTCGCGCAAACGCGTGGAGGACGTGCGATTCACTCAAGGCAAAGGCAATTATGTCGATGACATCAAGTTGGACGGAATGCTGTTTGGCGACTTTGTGCGCTCTCCTTACGCACATGCCCGTGTCGTCAGCGTAAACAAGGATGCAGCGCTTGCTCTGCCAGGCGTAATTGCAGTGCTGACCGCCGAGGACCTGTCGCCGCTGGGTCTCCATTGGATGCCGACTTTGGCAGGTGACAAACAGATGGTACTGGCCGATGGAAAGGTTCTGTTCCAAGGTCAAGAAGTCGCCTATGTCGTCGCCGAGGACCGCTATATTGCTGCAGACGCTGCAGAACTGGTTGAGGTTGAGTACGAAGAACTGCCAGTTCTGACCGATCCATTCGAAGCGTTGAAGTCCGACGTTGTCCTGCGCGAAGACCTTGAGGGTCAAACCGAAGGAGCCCACGGGCCCAGAAAGCACCACAATCATATCTTCACCTGGGAACAAGGCGACAAGGACGCGACCGAGTCCGTTCTGGCAGAAGCCGACGTGGTGGCCGAAGAGATGGTGTATTACCACAGAACACATCCTTGCCCACTGGAAACCTGTGGCTGTGTAGCGTCGATGGACAAAGTGACCGGCAAATTGACGCTTTACGGTACGTTCCAGGCTCCGCATGCGATCAGGACGGTCGTTTCACTGATATCTGGCCTTGCCGAACACAACATCCGCGTTATTAGCCCTGATATCGGTGGCGGTTTTGGCAACAAGGTTGGTGCCTATGCGGGTTACGTTTGTTCAGTAGTCGCATCTATTGTCACGGGAAAACCCGTTAAATGGGTCGAGGACCGGATGGAAAACCTGATGTCCACCGCATTCGCACGCGATTACTGGATGCAGGGCAAGATCGCTGCCACGAAAGAGGGTAAGATCACAGGCCTCTGGTGCCATACGACGGCGGACCATGGAGGATTTGACGCCTGTGCTGATCCAACCAAATTTCCCGCTGGGTTCATGAACATCTGTACCGGATCCTATGATATTCCGACGGCATATCTGGCGGTAGATGGTGTTTATACTAACAAGGCACCCGGTGGCGTAGCGTATCGTTGCTCTTTCCGCGTGACCGAGGCCGCATACTTCATCGAGCGCATGATCGAGGTTTTGGCCATCAAGCTGAACATGGATGCGGCCGAGTTGCGCCGGATCAATTTCATTAAGGCCGATCAGTTTCCGTATCAATCTGCGCTGGGCTGGGAATACGACTCGGGCGATTACCATACCGCTTGGGACAAGGCGCTGGAGGCCGTCGACTACAACGGCCTACGGACTGAACAGGCACAGCGGATTGAGGATTTCAAAGCTGGCAAGACCCGCAAACTGCTTGGGATTGGGCTAACGCACTTCACAGAAATCGTTGGCGCAGGTCCGGTGAAGAATTGCGACATCCTAGGTCTGGGTATGTTCGATTCCTGCGAAATTCGCATCCACCCAACTGGATCCGCCATCGCACGGCTTGGGACGATTAGTCAGGGTCAGGGTCATGCCACGACTTTTGCCCAGATTATTGCCAGTGAGATCGGCCTTCCAGCCGATGACATCACGCTAGAAGAAGGCGACACTGATACGGCACCCTACGGGCTTGGGACGTACGGTTCCCGGTCGACCCCGGTAGCGGGAGCGGCAACGGCAATGGCCGCTCGCAAAATCCGGGCCAAGGCGCAGATGATCGCCGCCTATCTGCTGGAAGTTCACGACGACGATGTCGAGTGGGATGTTGATCGCTTTGCAGTCAAAGGCGCGCCTGAGCGTTTCAAGACGATGAAGGAAATCGCCTTTGCCGCCTACAATCAAGCCATTCCGGGATTGGAACCTGGTCTTGAGGCGGTCAGTTATTATGACCCGCCGAATATGACATATCCATTTGGTGCCTATATCTGTGCTATGGAAATCGACGTAGATACCGGTGAGTGGGAAGTTAGGCAGTTCTATGCGCTTGACGATTGCGGAACCCGGATCAACCCGATGATCATCGAGGGGCAAGTCCACGGTGGCGTGACCGAGGCGTTGGCCATCGCAATGGGGCAAGAGATTGCTTATGATGAAATGGGCAACGTAAAGACCGGTACGCTTATGGACTTCTTCCTGCCGACAGCGTGGGAAACACCCAACTACACGACCGATCATACGGTAACACCGTCTCCGCACCATCCAATTGGCGCCAAGGGCGTAGGCGAGAGCCCGAATGTCGGCGGAGTGCCAGCATTTTCGAATGCTGTGCATGATGCATTCCGCCCATTTGGCCTTGTTCAGAGCCATATGCCGCACGATCATTGGCGCATCTGGAAAATTGCCAATGGTCTAGGGATGCACGGCTAACAAACTCAAGCCGCTGCACTAGAATCCAGTGCAGCGGCTGTTCAGGAGACAGGCATGAGCTTGCAAGACATACAGCAAGGGCTCGCGAAAGTGGGTTACGTTGCGGGCGACCGCTTGACGATGGCGCTTCATCTGGCGCAAAAACTCGGCCGCCCCTTGCTGCTGGAAGGTCCAGCCGGTGTTGGTAAAACCGAAGTCGCCAAAGCGCTCGCCGCTAAACTTGATACGAGGTTGATCCGGCTGCAGTGTTACGAAGGTCTCGACGCCAGCCACGCAATTTATGAGTGGAATTACCAACGGCAGTTGCTTGCAATCCGAGCCAGCGAGTCGCAAGGCGGAACAAGCGAAGCCCATCTTTTCACAGATGACTTCCTTTTAAAACGTCCCCTTCTGGAAGCTATCAGCGAGGAGGTGCCCCCAGTTCTTCTGATTGATGAGATTGATCGCGCCGATGAGGAGTTCGAAGCTTACTTACTGGAAATACTGTCAGATTTCCAGATTACCATACCTGAGCTTGGTACAATCCGAGCCCGTTCAAAACCCATCGTGATACTGACCGCAAACGGAACACGTGACCTATCGGACGCATTGCGACGCCGCTGTCTGTACAGTTTCATCGACTACCCGTCCCATGAGACCGAAATGGCAATTCTCAAGGCTCAAATGCCAAATATCGAAGGCTTGCTTGCACGACAAATTGTTGGAGTTGTGCAATCCCTGCGCAAAGAGGATCTTGAGAAGACGCCAGGTGTTGCCGAGATGCTTGATTGGGCAGCCGCCTTGTCTGGACTGGGGGTAAATGACCTTGCCAAGTCCCGCTCAGAGGTTCAGGCAACGCTTGTTTGCCTGCTTAAAACGGCCGCTGACTTTGATGCTTCTCCGCCCGAAATTATGGACCAGTTCATTGGAAAGGTCGCTTGATGCCGGTTACGCGCTTCCCTTCCCGAGCTGAAGGTCTGGTGGACAGGATGTCCGGTTTTATCGGGCATTTAAGAATGAACGGTTTGCGCGTCGGGCCAAAAGAAACCGGAGATGCATTGGCTGCCTTGTCTGCAGTCAATGCTGCGGATGCAGATCAAGCTCGGCGCGCATTATGCGTTTTGCTTGCAGGAAATTCAGAAGACTGGAACCGCTTTGATGAACTGTTCGACGCTTATTGGTTCAACGCCGGAAAGCAAAGGACGGGAACGGCAAATGCCGTGCATGTTCGGGTGCAGTCTGCAAAACCGATGATCTGGCAGACAGAAAGCCGGGCGGATAAACAAGACGCCGATGGGCCGGATAGCTCTGCGACTGTTGATCCCGGTGAAGGCGAAGCCGAGGATATAGATGGTAAGCTGATCGCTACCCGAACCACCAACCTTGCGCGAAGAGATCTTCGCGAGCTGATGGATGATGAGGCTCTAAGAAAGGCCGAAACAGCTGCGATGTTGATTGCACGCGCGATCCGTGACCGTCGGTCACGGCGTCGCAAACGCGCCCTGCGGGGACCGGCGCTGGATATGCGGCGCATTCAACGAGCGAGTCTTGCACGTGGCGGTGAGCCAATCGACCTTTACCGCCGTGCGCGCCCACCTCGCCCTATGCGAATAGTCGCTTTATGCGATGTCAGCGGATCCATGACAGTTTACTCTCGGGTTTTTCTGGCATTCCTCAAAGGACTTGTTGGCAGCGGGACAGAAGCGGACGCTTATTTGTTTCACACCCGTCTGATGCGCGTCACAGATGCGCTTCGCGACCACGACACCTTGCGAGCAGCAGGAAGACTGTCGCTGATGGCCGAAGGGTTTGGTGGCGGTACGGATATCTCTGGTAGCTTAGAGAGTTTTCTTAGCGGATATGGCGCAAGGGCGCTTAATGGACGGACGGTCGTTTTGATCCTTTCGGACGGATATTGCAGTTCCGATCCGCGGGCGCTGGGCTCAGTATTGGCTCGCATCCGGCGAAAGGCGCGGCGTATTGTTTGGTTAAATCCGCTGAAAGGGTGGGAAAACTATGAGCCTGCAGCTGCTGCGATCCAAGCAGCTTTGCCTCAACTGGATGCGCATCTGCCTGCTAATACTCTGGACGCTTTGGCGGCCTTAGAACCAGAGTTCCAAAAGTTGTGAAAGGAGACGTAATGCCCGGTTTCGACATTTTCGACACAATCGACACGTTACGCTCAAAAGGCGAAAGCTTCTGCGTTGCCACAGTATTGCGAACCGCGGACGTGACGTCGGCTAAGGCCGGGGCCAAGGCTGCAATAACTGGGACCGGCGAAATACTGGGGCATTTGGGCGGTGCTTGCGTGCAACGTGCTGTTCGCGCCTCTGCTGTCAAGGCGTTATCCGGCGGCGATCCACAAATGATCCGCGTTAAACCTTCTGACAAGGTGGTTTCCATGGCGGACCTAGACGGCGTGCAGACCTTCAAAAGCGGATGCCCGTCGGGCGGAACTGTCGACTTGCTGATTGAGCCGTATCAGCATGCCCCTAAGTTGGTGATTTTCGGGGATACGCCAATTGCTTCGGCGCTTCGGGCTCATGGGACACTGGCCGGACTTCGGGTTTGCCTACCCAAAGGGACTGTTGGTGAAGCCTATTCTGAATTTGACCCAGACGACCTGCCTGCGCTGGGCATCCTGCCTCGTGACTTTGTTGTTGTCGCCTCGCAGGGCAAGGGTGATGCCGTAGCGTTAAAGTCTGCACTGCAATCACCTGCCAGAAGAGTTTCAATGGTGGCCAGCCACCGCAAGGCGCAGGTCTTGTGTGACAGGTTGATTTCACAAGGGATGAACCCCGCCCGAGTCGAACAATTGAAGGCACCTGCGGGGCTTGATATTCGCGCGGTCGATCCACACGAAATCGCGTTGTCGATTTTGGCTGAGATCATTTTTTGGCGAAATATCGACAAATCGGAGGAAGCATCACATGATGAAAAGATGGCTTAAACCGTAGTGAAATCTCCAATTCAAGCAACCCGAAATGACGGTGATAGAAGCGGCAGAATAGGCGCTTTGTGTCTACCTAAAATGTTGTTGAGAAAGGAAACCTAAATGGAGCTGACTGACGAAATCCGCATATCCGCGACGCGGGATGTGGTATATGCGGCCTTGAACGACCCGGATATTCTGCGAGAATGTATTCCCGGCTGCGAGGAACTGACACAGGCTGCGCCCGATCAGCTCGAGGCTAAAGTGGTTCTTAAAATCGGTCCGGTAAAGGCGCGTTTCGCCGGCGAGGTGACCTTGGACACTACGAACGCACCGAACGGCTTCAGCCTGTCAGGCGAGGGCAAGGGTGGTGCGGCCGGATTTGCCAAGGGTGGCGCGGACGTAACCCTGACCGAGGACGGCGGCGAGACGGTTCTGACTTACACTGCAAAGGTTGATATCGGCGGAAAGATCGCCCAACTGGGCAGCCGTCTGATTGCAGGGACTGCAAAGAAACTTTCAGGTAAGTTCTTTACCAAGTTCGGAGAAGTTGTATCCGGTTTCTCAACGTCTTAGAGAAAAAATACTTAGTCTGGTAGGCAAACAAAAATTGCCTACCCTCATCGTTCAAAATATAATGTTTCCCGTAACCAAATGAAATTCGTTAATTATTATCCAATCTTTTCATTTCCAAAGAACTACGTGTGTAAAGACATTCAACTCGAACAAAGTTTTTCCAATAGAACAAGCCTGCAAGGTCAGCAATTTGCCATACTGGATGCAGTTTTCGGCGCACCACTTGCTCCAAGTGTCTTACCCAAAATTAGTGCGGCATTGTTACAAACTTACGGATTCGAGGTAGTTTCGCAGTTTTCCATCATGAGTTCGCGAAATTGCATGCCGGTTGGGGACAGCGTCAAAGACTGTTGTGGCAAAACCGTTGCTGCAGTTGACAGATTGGCTGTAGCCAACCTTTCCGCGATCTGATGATTACCAAATAGTTGTGCGGCCAAGCATTGTACTTCCGACAAATACTCGACCCGGGAATCGTCATGACTCGCCAATCTTGTAATCAAGGATTCAACGTTGTTAGGTTTACTGTAAAGTGGCAGATTACCGAATGTCGCGGAGAACCTGTGCGGCAGTATTACCGGCACCCCCATTAGCATTGCCTCGACACATGTCCGCCCAAAAGCTTCAATTAAGTCGCTGTGTGGGAAATAGACAAAAGCATCAAGTTCGGCGAGATAGGATTTTACGTCGATTGCTCCAAATTTTCGCACATTCCAGTTCCGAGGGAGTGTACCAAGTATCTCTTCCGCTTTGGTAGCGCCACCCAAAATGGAGATTGTGAAATCGTCACTTTCTGGATAAACACGTCGTAGCTTAGCTTGATCTTCAATCCATTTCTCCCCACCGTCGCGGCCGTGACGGCCAATTTTAAAGGGGCGCTCAAATTTTGGTTTGGGGGATGTCTGAAATTTGGAAACATCGAACACAGGTGTCCAATCTACTGAAGAAAGTTCCATTTTACTACCGCTTGCAGCTAAGTGTGTTTCGATCTCACGCCGAACAAGCGGACCAATTGGGCAGATCGAAACGGAATTAGATTCGATCAATTGGCATACATCCACTAATCGAGAAAGCCTGTAAACTGGTTCACCATTGGGTCTTTGAACCGAATTGTTGACAACAACAAACGTGCTATCTGATTTCACTTTCGGCAACAAAGTGCTGAAATAGCGCGATGTGACCACAGCGGGATGACGACAAATTAGAATCTGGCAACGCAGATTTCCAACCTCACTCCAATTGTAAATCTGACTGTCTAAAGACCTATATCGATCCGAGGATACTTTCCCTAAATTTCTTTCGGATGGGCAATGCACGATTGCGATATTAAGACCCTGACTTTCAAACCATAAAATTTCATCAAGCGATGTCGCAGCTGTTCCACCAATAAATGAAGTGTCAGTAATCAAAACCACGTCGGCGATGATGTCTTTCGTTAACGACACTCCGTCCATTCTATAACTGCGCAATAAGTCAACGAGACTATTCGGGTCCGTCATTATCTCCTTGGGTGCTGCGAACGGTCTGTGTACTTCTAGAGCGTCGAGCCTAGCATCCAATTTGTCGAAATTTTCGTGCCATTCTTGATAAGCCAGTTTATACTGCGTGCGTACTGGGGAAACACCGGAACGTTCGTTGTACCCAAGTTCCGGATCATTCGTGAGACCACTTGGATTGTCCAAACAAAACATCGTAACAGACCTCAGTTGCTGAACACGCATACCGTCAATACTTTCGATCCGCCTTAACAACTCGGAATCTCCGCTGGTTCGTACTTTGTCCCAACTACCCAGCACATCTCTAAAATAACTGGATTTCACCATTAAAGAAATCAGCCCGCTTCGGCACGCACCGTCATAAACAAAACCACCAATCGGGTTAAGTCGCACAAATGAGCCGCTAGAGCTTATTCGGAGCATGCCTGACATACAGCAGTTTAGCAGATTGCTTTCGCAAAACTCTACCTGCCGCGCGATCCTTTCGGGATGCGCCCAGTCGTCCCCATCATGCCCGGTGATCCACTCTCCTCGCGCTTGGGTCATTGCTATATTCTTTGATACGTATGGCCCGACGTTGATTTTATTGCGCAACAGTTTGACTCGACCGTCGCCGGCCGCAAGATTCTGCAAAACGGTCCAAGTCCCGTCCGAGGAAAAGTCGTCGACGATGATCAGTTCCAAATTGCTCCACGTTTGGTTCAAGATGGATTGTGCAGCCATTCGCACTGTGTTTTCGGCATTCCAGACGGGCATGAGAATAGAAACTAGAGGGCCTTTCACCTCTTCAAGGTCGCCGGCAGCGCAAAGTCGATCTAAAATACTCGCACCTTCGCCTAGCCGGATCGGGGCAATCCCAAAGTTAAAAAGATACGCGTTTACGCATCTTTCCCACTTCCCGACATCTCCTGCTGCGATCGCAGCATTAGCGCGGATAATATTAGCAGTATAACTAAGCTCGGCCGGCAATTGTTTATGCACCAAATCGACGGCGCGCGTAAAATCACCAGCTTCCGCAAGTTCGCCCGCGTTAGCAAGAACGAACCTTGATTTCTTTGAACCATCGTCCGCCTCGAGTTTGCTAATTTCATTTGGTTCGAGCTGCTTTCGTCGTTTACTAATATTCCGAAGCACGACCAATGGAAGCAATATGGGTGACAAAAGTACAAGAATTGGAAATGAAAGTAACAACGTGAGCGACTTGAGTTTTTTGTATTTTTTTTTCAGTGATCGAATTTCGCGAGACTGTTTATGAACAACCTGTTTGAGGCTCTTTTTGTCTTTGCCGCTAAGCAAAATATCATCGCTCACGTAAGACTTTTTTTTCATTCGAATATTCCTGCTATCGACGCTGGCCAACATCAGGGTGCTGATTAGCGGTTTTTTGGTAGGAACGCAAAGAATGCCCGAAGTTTGATACGGTGACTTAAATCAATCGCGCCAAAAACTCGCAACACACAAATAATGGTGGCATTGCATTCTTGCGTTTTGGTTTCGCAAATAAATGCAGCGCAAAGAAATCCCGCCTCCTGTTTGACACGTATCCAGGATTCTTACAAATAATTCAACGTCAGCTCGGAGCGCGCCAATACCACACTTTTGGATAGAGTTGGGTTCGCGCGCTGATAGCCTCTACTACGATTGATTGCGACTTGCGGCCACTCAATTTGCTTTGGCATAAAAGGGGGGTCCAGGAATCGCGTGGACAGTAGTTTCAGGCTCCACCGACTGAATGGAGGTTTACAATAGGCAAAACATGATCCCAGGTTTCCTCAAAAGTACTTTTGTAAAAAAAGAAAAAGAGCCGGCGCAAGCGAAAGCCGCGCCAAAAACCACAAAAGATGAGGTTGCGGCCATACGCAACCAATTACGATCCGCAATCGAGGAAGGAAGTGCAGTTCTTGCCCGCCAACTCTTTCGAAAGCTTTGGAAGCAATCGCTTGCAAAGCGGTCTGATTTCAGGTGGCGAATTGACTTTCTGCGAGACTCTTGCTCACCCGAATTAGTTTCTCGATACCAAAATTTGCTTAAGCGAGCCCGGCCCGAAGAAAAAGAACACTTATACCAAGTCGCATTGAGGTTTTGGGCATGCCAAAATTTTACAGCGGCGATAGCGGAAATCGAACAGGTACCAACAGTCCAACGAACCCGGCAAATGAAAGCCCTTGCAGAGGATTGTCGGGAGAAGATTCAAAGGGCTGAATTGAAGACGGCGCTGTCCAAGAGGGACTTTCAGCGTGCTCGCGATCTGTTACGCGAACTGTGCAAAGCATCCAAACCCAACCTGCGGGATTTAAGGCAACGCGCTGACGCTTTGCACCATTTGGACAAATCCAATGTGGTCGCACGCTACGCGAAGTGGCTAGAAAGCGCTTCACGTAAAGGCCGGATTCCTATTGATGCTGCGGCCCCTCGGCTGTGGGCCACAGGGGATTACACCGCGGCGCTGGACTTAATCCCAGCTCAACCTCCGCCTAGCTTGGCCCAAGTCGCTTTGCTTTGCTACTTAGGGAAACGAACCATTTTTGATGCTATGGAGTTTCTTTCCCGATCCGATCAGAATTTGACGGCGGAACCTTTTGCGCTGGATGCTGTGCAAATTTCAAATGCAGCCAAACATTCGAAATTAGAATTACGTCCCGGTGAGGACGTCACCCCCATTTTCGTGCAGCATTGGCTAGATCAACTCGTTGCGTCCGACGGTCCGACATACGAAGCGCGACCGAGGACTGTGATGGTCTACTCCCATTCGCTATCGATCGGCGGTGCCGAAAAACAGACGCGCAATCTTTTAGAAGGGTTGTGTGCTGACCCTGAAGTGGAGGGCGTCGCACTCGTTCTCAAGCAGACTGACAATCGCGTCGGTTTTGTATTGGACACGAGCAACGAGAAACTCTCGATTCAAGAGTTGTCATATTTTGCAACAAGTTCTTTTGGAAACGGGCATGCAAACAACTTGCAGGAGCAGGTTAAGACACTTTCACGCCCACTCGGGCTGGTCTTGCTTCCGCAGCTCGTTACAGCAATACAAAGAACCCGACCCGAAGTTGTTCATGTCCGTGGCGGCCTTCACGCCGAAGTGCTTCTCGCGGGAATGATCGCAGGTACACCGCGCATAGTAGTGCATTTTGGTTCAATGACCCGTGGGCAGCAATCTACAGATCGCGAGCGGGAACGGCTGCGTGAGAAACTGGTCGAAACTGTAGTTGCTTTAGGAGCTGCGGCGCCAAATGTTGCCCTAGTTGCAAATAGTCGTGCAGCAGCTGAGGACTGGCGTCGAGCGTGTGACCTTCCCCCAGGCGGTGTTGGGGTGATCTACAATGCCATCGAACCGGAGGAGTTGGGTCAAAAAACTAATGCGCTCCGAAAAGTGAAAAGCGCTCCGCCTTTAGTAGTCGGAAGTGTCTTTCGTATCGCGGCCGTGAAGGACCCTCTCTTGTGGGTAGACGTTGCGCGGCGCGTCGCTGAGTCGATCCCGGAAGTGCGCTTTCTGATCGTAGGAGACGGTCCCATGCGCCAAGAAATGGAACACGCAATTGCCGCCGCTAGTCTAGAGGAAAAGTTTGAACTGCCAGGCTTCATTACAAAAGGAATTAGTAATTATCTAGCCAGGATGGATCTTTTTCTTGCAACGTCACGGACTGAAAGCCTGCCAAACGCCGTTATCGAAGCGCAACTGGCCGGCTTGCCTGTCGTTGCCACTAATGTTGGCGGAGTCAGTGAAGCTGTCGCAAACTCCACTACGGCGCGCCTAACTAATCGGGCGGCTGAAGACCTTGCGCGCGAGGTAATTTGCGTTCTGCTTGACACCGATCTGAGGCAAAAGATTGCTCAAGAAGCACCCGCGCAAATCCTGCGCCGCTTTTCGGCAAGTAAGTTTCACCATGCAGTCCGCCGCGCCTACGGCTGGGATGAAACCTCAGCCTAAAAACCGCCCTGCTGGGCCCGCGATGCCTCAGCATCCTACGACGGGCGCGTTTTTGACCCATTGCCGCGCAAGCGCGATCGAGAACGCAATCGATGGGCTAGTCCTGCTCGTTCATCATACTGGCAAGGACACGTCGCGCGGAGCACGCGGTCATTCTTCTCTCAAAGGCGCCGTCGATGCGGAAATCTCAATCACCTGAGACGGCGATATAATTACGGCAGTCGCCGAGAAAGTGCGGGATGGAGAAGGTGGGGCTAAATTCTCTTACTAACTCCAGCAGGTGGCGCTGGGTCTCGAAAGCGACGGAGAGCATGTAACGTCGTGCTTTATCGAGCCGATGTCCAACTCACCTCATGAAATTGCTGATGCAGCGGGGCAGCTGCCGGACAGTGGTTCCTCAGGATCACGGTGCATGGCCGACGGCGTGAGATGGGCTTAGGTTCCAGCTCTGAAGTTTCGCTAAAGGAGGCCAGACAGCAAGCTGATCATTGGCGTGGACTTGCTCGTCAGGGCAAAGACCCCATCAAAGAACGCGAGAGGCAGCGCCGCGACGCCGAACGCAATCTGCATTGTCTGGCCGATGTCGCGCTTGATGCGTTCGAAAGCCGCAAGGCCGAACTGAAAGGCGACGGCAAGGCCGGACGGTGGTTTTCACCGCTCAAACTTCACGTCTTGCCGAAGCTGGGCAAAGTTCCCGTCTCAGATATTGATCAGATCGACATACGCGATGCTCTGAAGCCCATCTGGCATTCTAAGGGGGAGACGGCCCGAAAAGCCATCAATCGCCTCAGCATCGTCCTCAAGCACGCTGCGGCCCTCGGGCTGGACGTGGATTTGCAGGCGACCGAGAAAGCGAAAGCGTTGCTCGGCAAGTCCAGGCACACGCCTCAGCACATTGCCGCCATGCCGTGGATCGAGGTTCCAGAATTCTACCGAACGCTGGAGGTGCCCACGACGACCAACCTAGCGCTACGTATGCTGATCCTGACAGGTGCGCGCTCCGGCCCAATTCGGTTCATGCGGTACGATCAAATCGAAGACGATACTTGGACCATTCCGGCAGAACAAATGAAGGGAAGGCTAGGACAAACGTCGGACTTCCGCGTACCGCTATCCGATGAAGCCGTTCGCGTAGTTGAATTGACCAGACCTTTCGACCGTGACGGGCATCTTTTTCCTGGCCTTAGCAAAGGCGTGATTTCCGACATGACCATGGGCCAACACATGCGGAAAGTTGATTTGCCCTACAGACCACATGGATTTCGGTCCAGCTTTCGCGACTGGATGGCCGAACAAACCAATGTCCCACGCGAGATAGCCGAGACCTGCCTTGGCCATGTCACAGGAAGCCAAGTCGAGCGAGCGTATCGCAGGACAGATTATCTAGAACAACGTCGCCTGATCATGAACGAATGGGCTCGCTATGTGACAGGCGAGAACGGAAGCATTTATGAAGATTTCTGAAACGTCCGCCCGAACACTGGCTACTGCTCCGAATGAAGCATCGGCAAGGCTACTATCAGAGTTCAGGAAGGCTGCCGTACGTGGCGATCCGACTGCCTTGTATCAGGCGATCATCCTCTGCGCTGACTATCAGCTTGCCATGCCGGATTGGCTCGTAGATCACCTCCTGAAACTCACAGCGGACTACCATCTGGGAAAGAAGCCGAGTTGGAAAGGGGCGGGAAAACGGCCATTGATCGTCATCAGACGCCGATTTGAACACGAAGTTCGGCGGCGGGCGGTAATCGCAGTTAAGGCGTGGATTAAGGACAAGAACAAGTATCAAGAGATGCCCACCAAGTGCATTCGCGCCTGGAACCGGCAGGACTACCTCCATTGCAAATTTAAAAACCAAGAAGACACCTTGGATTTTGCGTCATTCGGTCTGCAAGGCATCAAGTTGCAAAACGATGGTCCCACTATGAAATGCAGCCCACGGACGTTGAGGCGCGCCATGGAAGACAAGAACGCCAGTCATGTACCTAAAGATGCACACAACCTCGCAATCGCACTCGAAGCCTTGCGTCTTGGCATCGCCAAGCTACCGGGCGGGGCATTCTTAACGCATCCGGAAAAATCTGAGTGCAACATTGTCTATCCAGTCACGCAACCATTCAGGATGCTTGGCTGCCACATCGTAAAGACGAACGACGGTGTCGATGTCTTCCCGACTGAGACGAACCAGGAAAGGCTCGGAGGGCGTGTCGAGTTCGGACTGCAGATGACAGAAGCCATGCTAATCGAGGCTTTCAAAACTTCAGACAACAATCTGCGCCTTGAGGGTCTTCAAGAATATCTTCGGCTTGAGAGCTATATTCATTCATGGCTACAGGCATTTTCTATGTGCTCGGACATAGAAGTGTTTCGATCTGACCTTTATTATCGACTTCACACATTGAAGAAGGCCATGGCTATCGAGGCAGACGAGCTGGAGGACGCCAAAGATACTTCTACGGAATGCCACTACTATCCCAGTTCCGGAATAGCTCATTCTTAAGTCGGCAAGGACGCACAACAGGTCACCAGCCTGCTCTGTGTGAACGCAAATTCACTGAGAAACTGTGATGCCGCGATCTCAAAAAACACTCAAGCCGAATGAACCTAGTTCATCAGGTAATCAACCATGGGCAACAAACGCCGACAATAGCAAAGGCGTTTCTTTCAGTTGTCGAACCGGGGTTCGGAATGCTGCGAATTGAAGGGAGGTTTAAGCAAGATCAATAGTTTAGCATTGGTCAATGCATGAGTTCATCGGCCAGCAAAAGGGGTACTTTTGAATGCATCGAAAACAGCGCAATTCGGTGAACTCGAGTTCACTCGTCTCGATGCACTTGCATTAATCAAAGCATTAAAAGCAGCCATTCATCCAACCCGCAGCGAATTACAGCTTCGAGCCCGAAGCGGGCGTTCCCGTCGCTGCGCACATACTCTCTTTGGCTATCCGGCAACCTGGGATACATTTTCCTGCACTGACGTTCGTTGCAGTACATTTCGAGTGGAGGAAACAAGTGCATGAACTTCCAAATCGCCCAAACATTTCAGCGCGGCAGTTTTTCGACGGATGACCCGAGCGAATTCGAGATTGCTGTTCAGCCTTGGGACCTCTTGATTGACAGCCGTGATCAAGGAAAGAGCAAGTTTGGGTTGGACTTCATCAGCTTCCCAGGACTGTCGGTGCTGCGAGAAAGCTATGGAGATGACGTCCGGTTGATAGGGATGCCGCCGCCTGACCACCTTGTCCTAGCCATACCTTTTGGAGGCGATGGTCAGTCAGTTGCCTTTGGTGAACCGGTTATCGACCACCAACTCTATTCGCTGGCCGGTGATCCTCTAGAAGTGAGATACCGCGGAGGACAAACGGTACTGACAATTGAGATAGAAATTGCACAGGCTTTTGAGCCCACGCTTGAGCTTGTCATGGAGAAGCTCGCTTCGCGTGGCCGGCATTCGGCATTTTCACCATCGCCTCAGAAGGTGCGTGCAATTTCTCAAAAGCTCGAAGCGCTATTTCAGCCGGCATACACAGACCGAGCAACTCCCACAAAAGGAACCTCGGACGTGATACGGGAGTTCATCGAGGACGCACTGATCGATGCAGTCCTCCCAGACGGACTTGATTCAATTCATGGGAAGAAGGTCGGTCAGAATGCGGCTGTAGTGGCGGCCCTTGAGTACCTTCGCACCCCCGACATCGAGTGCGCGTCTGTTGCAGGCCTGTGCGAAGCGATAGGTGTCAACAAGAGAACACTCGAACGTGGAGTGCGTGAGAAATTCAATTGCACCGTCGTTCAACTGTTGCAGAAATGGAGGATGCACGCGGCGCGGCAGCGCTTGTTGGAGGCCGGACCGCAGGATAGAACTGTCGCTCAAATCGCGACATCACTTGGCTTCTATGATCTTGGTCGCTTTGCCTCTCGGTACCGCTACAGATTCGGGGAATACCCTTCGGATACCTTGTCGGCAGCATCCCGGTGGGTTGTCCGGCAAAGCCGTAGCACAGTTCCTCGGCGCTCGCCGGTCTGAAAGGCGAAGCCGAACAAACTACTTGGGAGGCATCTGAGGCGCGAAGGAACTGTCGCAAATTACGCAGACGGCTTTCATGTGGCTCGCTAGAACCAGTAGAGACCATATGGAAGAGGAAGAAATGCGTGAGTTTGTGAGCATTATGCCTTGGACCGCAGTGCTGATTGGTGGATCGGTCACTCTTGCTGTTGCCAGCGAAACTGACAGCGCTCAGATCATGCCGGTGACCGAAGAAACTTTCATTCGCGCCGAAGTGGACGCGCGCATTCTGCGCTTCATCGAGGCTGGTGGAATGAACAAGGGGCTGGTTTACGACGCGCCGACCCCGGTCGATAACCAGGCCGTCCCGCGCATGAACCGGGACACGCTATATGCTGGAATTCCAATCGACACCTCCGAAGGTTTCACGATTACGGTGCCGGAGGTCTCTGATGGCCGCTACATGTCGGTTTACATGATCGACAACGACCATTTCGCCATCGATATCCTGTCCGAGCCAGGCATCTACGAATTCGGGCCGCAGGATACGCGCTACATTGTGGCGTTGCCACGTGTACAGGTGCTCAACGCGAACGAAGAAAACGACGTGGAGATTGCCCGCAATCTACTGGCTCAGTTCAAGGTGGCGTCTGGCAGCATGGAGCCCAAGACCGCCAATTGGGACTGGGCGCAGATGATGGCGATGCGCGCGGGTTATGAGGCGCAGTTGGACGACTATACCCAGTTTCCGCCCACATTTCAGGACACGCGGGCCTCGGGCAAGGTCACACCTGAGCATCACCGGATTGCCGTTGCCACCTCCTGGGGCCTGTTTCCGAACTCCGAGACGGTCTACATCAACGACACCGGTCCCGAAGGGCCAGCGGGTGTCGAGCAGTGCTATACCGCAACATACACACCGCCCGAAAACGATGCCTTCTGGTCTATCACCATGTACGACGATGAAGGCTACATCTTCAGCGACGACCATGCCGTACTGAACAGCGCCAATACGCAAATGAACCAGGACGGCACATTCACCGCCTTCTTTGGGTCCGAAACGGTGTGCGGCAACGTGCCCAATCGGCTCGACACGTCCGAAGGCTGGTCGTTTCTGATGCGTGTCTATCGCCCCGGCGAAAGCGTCAGCGCTGGGGAGTACGTCCTGCCCGATCTCACCCCCGTCAATTAAGCGCCGCAGAGCCGCAGAGCCGCAGAGCCGCAGATCACAACACAATGGGGAAATTGTCGAAATGCTGATGTTCCGTACCGCCCTGCTGGCAGCAACACTGGTGGTGGTCCCGCAATTTGTCGCGGCCGATGGGCCAACCTATGCTGCCAACGTGCCCGAAAAGCTTCTGACGCCTGATGTAGTCGAAACGGAACGCCTTGGGACGCTCAACTTTTTCGACGGCTTGCCCTCGGAAGAGACCATCAACAAGCTCTGGGACAATCTCGACTTCATGCGCGGGGTCGATGCGTTTTTGCACGGCATCCCGGCCACCTCGATCCATGCCTTCTGCGAAGGTCTCAAGGCAGCCGGCGTGCCACCCTTTGTGGCAGGAATAACCGAGGGTTTGCTTGACGCGCGGAGCCTCATGCTGACGGCAAACTCCACGACGATGTATGTCCTGACCTGTATCGACACCAAGTCAGGCCCGGTTGTCATGGACGTCCCGCCCATCACGCTTGGGCCGATTGACGACGCCTATTTCCGCTGGGTGACCGATGTGGGCTTCACCGGTCCCGATCAGGGCCGGGGCGGTCGGTATCTGTTCGTTCCACCTGGATACGAGGGCGCGTTGCCGCAAACCGGTTTCCATGTCGTTCATTCACCGACCTACAAGAATTGGATGTTGATGCGGGCTTTCGTTCTCAATGACGGCCTGGAGGGGACCGTGAAGCGGGTCAAGGACCATCTTCGGATCTTTCCCTTCGCCGAGATAGAAAACCCGCCAGAACAGCAATTCGTACAGCTAACGGGCAAGCAGTGGAACTCTATCCACGGAAATGACTTCTCTTTCTATGAAGAGTTGAATGCAACGGTGCAGTATGAGCCTCCTGATGCTTTCCCGCCGGAAATTGCCGGTATTTTCAATAGCATCGGCATCCGGCACGGGCAGCCGTTTGAGCCCGACGAGCGGATGCGAAATATATTGATGGAGGCGGGAAAGGTCGGCAACGCCACGGCCCGGGCGCAGTCCTTCAGTCCACGTGATCCCGGTGTTTACCTTTTCGAAGGGCGCCAGTGGACAACGCCGTATGCTCGTCTCAGCCACGAGTTCCTGGAAGACGGTGCGCGCATTCTAAGCGATCGGACGTTCTTCCACTACGTGGCAACCGGCGTCACACCGGCCATGGTGAGACCCCGGGTTGGCTCTGGGTCGGTTTATGGCCTCACCGCGAAGGACTCGGAGGGCAACTATCTCGACGGAGGCAAGACCTATCGCATCGATCTGGAGGCACCTGTCCCCGCCGGCGATTTCTGGTCGTTCACAGTCTACGACAACCAGCACCGCTCGATGCTGGAGACGGATCAAAAGCTCGCCGGAATAGATAGCACCGTGCCTGGGATCGAACCGAACGCGGACGGCTCATGGACCATCTGGTTCGGTCCGGAACCTCCTGAAGGCAAGGAAGGCAACTGGGTTCAAACCATGCCGGAGAAATCTTGGTCATCGATCATTCGGCTTTATGGGCCGGGCCAGGAATGGTTCGACAAATCTTGGGTTCCCGGAGATTTCGTGCGGGTTGAGGAGTAATGCCGCGGATCTGCGAGCACGTGTTGGGGGAAAACAGCTCTGAGATGAACGCGGTTGAGTACAAGGCCCCCTTTGATCAAACAATCGTGAGGCATAGGATGCGACGGATTGCGACGCTTACAACATTTTTAGGACTTGCGATATTTGCGGGTTCAGTTTCCGCCGAAGAACGTGATTTCGAGAGAGAGAGGTTTGAGCGGCGCGCCTACGAAAGCGCCCTTTGGGCGCAACCGCTCGTGGCGGGTAACCAGATGATTGCGGGCGCGATAGATGCAGGTCAGGCGCTCAATCAAGTCGCGTATTTCTCACAACCGCCCAACTGGAAATTTCAGTCGCCCACGCCGAATAACTCTACGCCCTATGTTCAGCTCATTTACGATGTGAAAGATGGGCCAGTAGTAGTGGAACTTCCCGCAGCGACCGAAACCTACAGCATCTTTGGCACGTTCCTCGATGTCTGGCAGCGACCGATTGTCGATGTTGGTCCCGATGGCGATGACAAAGGCGAAGGGGGCAAATACTTCCTGTACGCGTCGAATGCGGACACCGTGGTGCCGGAAGGGTATCTCCCCGTGCCGCTTGAAACCTATCGCGGTTACGGGACGTTGCGCGTCATCACGCCGGATTTGGAACCCGCAACTTTGGAAGGTGCAGCGGCCTATATCAGAGACGGGATCCATCAATACCCCTACGGCAGCGATGAGCGATTGCCCCATATGGACATCTACGATGTTCTGTATACATCGCAGTTTCCGTTCGACAGCAGTTTCTTTGACCGGTTGCAGGAGATCGTCAATCACGAGGAGGTTCGCGAGGTCGATAAATACCCGATGGGAATGCTCAGCAGCCTTGGCATTGAACGCGGCGGGTTTTTTGATCCCACCGATGAAGAACGCGCCATACTCAACGAGGTGATGGGCCGCATTCATCAAGAGTTGCAAAACAGCCTGAGCGTCATTCCCCCGCTTCGCTGGGGTGACGAGACGCGCTGGACGCAACCGGTTGCGAACTCGATGATCGGAACGATGATGACCTATGAAGATGAAAACAAGGTCTATATCGATGATCGGGCGTTCACCTATTACACGTATATTGCACCCCCAGTGAAGCTTGGCTCTGCCACTGCTTATCTGATGGTGACAAGAGACAAAGCCGGGGCGCCGCTGGATGGCAGCAGTTCGTATAAACTGACCGTTCCCGCCAATGTGCCTGTTGAGCAATTTTGGTCCATTCTCGTCTACGACGTGGCGACGGCCTCCTACATCCGTGGGGCGGACCCTATCGGCCTTGCCTCGACAGAAAGCCCCCCGCCTCTGGTCAACGACGATGGCAGCGTGGACGTCTATTTCGGCCCCGAGGTGCTGAATGACGGCGTGAACTATCTGCCGACAGGGGGAGCCGAAAATTACTTCTTACTGTTCCGCTTTTATGGACCGACAGAAGCCTACGGGACCAACGCTTGGAAACTAAACGATCTCGAACCGATGTGATCGTCTGTCGAGCAATGGCGTTGATGCCCAATCTTACACCTCACAGATCAGCTAGCCGGAGATGAAAAGATGCACAGGCTCTTCGCAGCGACCGCCTTTGCCATTGGATTGGCCTCGTCCCTATCCGCACAGCCCGATGGGTTTCCACCACTCGATCCAACGGAAATTTACCGGGAAATGGACTTGCAGACGCTAGTGCGCGCCTATTCTGAGATGCACCCAGAGGTCGGCTTTCTCTCTGTCTACAACGCCTACCTGAGTGAAGGCTCGACCCCACAGAACGTCGGGATCATGGAAACTTCAGTCGACAGTCGCCATATCGTTCTGACCGCCAATTCCGAGACGATCTATGCAGTGCATCCGGTGAACCTCGTGGAACAAGGCGGCGCTGTGGTTGTTGAGGTGCCGCGCGGCATGCAAGGCATGGCGAATGCGCCAGGTTGGTGGAACATAACCGACATTGGCGGACTGGGGCCGGACGAGGGTCAAGGCGGCAAGTATCTCTTCACGGCTCCCAGTTATAGCGGCGAGATCCCGGACGGTTACTTTCACTTCGAAAGTCCCGCCAATACGATACTTTGGTTGTTGCGAGGTTTTGTTGAGAATGGCGATACCGCGGCAGCGGTGGCCAATATGCAGGCCGGGATAAGAACCTACAGCCTATCGGATGCGGACAACCCACCCGACACGACCTTTTACAATACCTCCGAAAGCATGACCAATGTTCACCCAATGGACATGCTCTATGAGAAGGAGGATGTCCTTCCCATGGTGAGGCAGTATTTCGAATTGAATGGTCCGCATGCAAACCCGATGCATGTTGGTCTCTATAGCCTGTTGCTCGATATGGGCTTCTTCGACGGAACGGTCGATCCTGCCCTGATGGAGGAGGCTGCTTCCATTGGTGACCTCAATCAGCGCACACGCAGCTTCAACAACCGCGCGAAAGATGCCTTCAAGTGGCCGGGCGAGAGCCTTTGGTAATGGGCGAACAATTTCGTAGACGAAAACTTCACCGATCGGACGAGCGGGGTTTATTCGTCTTCTCAGCATCAAGTCTATTCGCACATGGCGACCTTCAATTCGGTCGGCATGACGCGCGCGCCAAAGGGAGCGGGGTCGCAATACGTGTTCACGTCGAAGGATTCTGACGGCCAATGGCTCGATGGCGCGAACTATTACAAGTTGACTATCCCAGCTGATCCGCCAGCCAATGACTTCTGGGCGATCACTCTCTACGACGCCGAGTACCGCTCGATGGTGCAGAATGAGAGTTTCCAGTGGGGGGTGAACTCTTATGCTGAGGACCTCTTTTTCGAGGAGGACGGCTCCGCTGTGCTGCACTTTGCACCGGACCAACCCGAAGGCGTAGCAGACCGCAACTGGATCGAAACGAACCCCGGGCAGGGATTCATGGTCTGGTTCCGGACTTACGGGCCTACTGACGCATGGTATGACAACAGTTGGATTTTGCCGGACGTATCCAAGCAGTAATCTCACGAACTATCTTCAAAGTAGCGCCTGCTTGTAACCTCGAATGACTGTCACTTTACTCTGGCAGATTATCCACCGCGACTGACCCCTTCGTCCCGCGATGCGGTCATAGGAGAAGTGTCCAAATCCTGCTGCGTGCGCACGCAGCGCGGATTATTCTGCGGTTGCTGAGCTTTGGTTGTCGCAACGCGGCAAGAAAACCGGCCATTCGATCAGAGCGCGACGAAACTGGCAACCGGCGGTTCTGGCCAGTCAAGGTTGGCACCATTGACGTGGATGCCATCACGCGCGACCGCGACCAGCTTTGGGCCGAGGCTGCCCACCATTTCAACAATGGTGAACTTTGGTGGCTGACCGGCGAAGCAGAAGTCGCGGCCCAAGAAGCGCAAGGGGACCTGGATTTCTGCCGAGCCTGACCATTCGTCTTCTTCCCAATCGTATGGAACCTTCAAATCCAGCTTTGCCCAGTAGTCGGTCGCAAATGGTTGCAACGCAA
The DNA here is from genome assembly GCF_059612885.1 of Ruegeria sp. YKSD179. Lineage (NCBI taxonomy): Bacteria > Pseudomonadati > Pseudomonadota > Alphaproteobacteria > Rhodobacterales > Roseobacteraceae > Ruegeria > Ruegeria sp. YKSD179. Next base: position 27,231 of record NZ_JBXWRL010000032.1, read on the forward strand.
TAAGCCTCAGTGCCGTCTGGCTGATGTCAGTGTCGCCATTATAGTCAAAGAAATGTTGCACCAACGGAATGAGCGAGAGACCGGTATCCTGGTTGCCGAAGGCAACACCGGCGAACGGTCCGAGCTGATCTGATCCTGTTCCGATGCCTTGGTCTTCATTGCCGAACTCGACTATCCAGTCGAGACCCAGTGCGGCACGATACCCCCAGGTCTCGTTCAGCAAACCTTCTGTCGGAAAGTAGATTAATTTGATGACCGTTTTTTCCCAGTCGCTAGATGACGAACCATCCTTGGATATATCGTTGTAGTGGAGCTCGTATTTGATCTTCAAATTGTCCCGCGCCATGAACGCGCCGTCAATGAAGTAATCCGTTTTTTCGCCGTTATCGCCGTCCGTATGCTGTATTCTGAAGTCGGTGTTCCGACCTTTGGATAGTGGGTTTGAAGCGTTTTCTGCTGCACTGCTTTGAACAAGAGCAAAGACCAAAAAACACGCGGTACCGGTTATTCTAAAACTACTGTTTTTCATCTTTTGTTCTTCGGCGCTCGGAAGCTTGGGAGGATGTTTTCTCGCGTTCAGTGTTTGCGCCTCCGATTTTACGGGAGCGCATCAAAACAGTTTGTGAGACGAGCTTTAGTTGTCAGCCAGATAAAGGTATTGATGTCGCGATTTGCTCTTTTGCTAGTCAGTAAGCAGGTTCCGCGTTGGTACCGTAGCGAGAATTTATGTCGTCATACATTTGACTAATTATGTCAGAGAAGTGCAAGCCGCCATCAATAACGAACTGAGAGTTGGGTATCCGTTCGCTGGGATCCGGTGCCTCTTGAGGATTAACACGCGCGGGCGGCCAGATTTCTTCATCCACTACCGCCATTCGAACCTGAATGTCGTCTTTCGTTACATTCCAGACCATGTAGTCCACCGCATAGTCGACCTGGCCGTCGTAGGTTTCGCTAATGCCCGGAGCAATGTCAGCTATCGTGTCGAAGTCGTTGAAAAAGTTGTAGCCGACAGCCCGACGCGGTTTGAGCTCACTCATCACCTTGCCGAATTGCTGAGGAGAAGTATGTATTTGGGTCCCCACCTGAAGCGCCGTTTCCGGGGCAAAGCCCATGAAATTGATCCAGCCTTCCGGCGTATAGAGCACTTCGTGCACCAGGATATCGGCTTCTTTTCCAAACTCAGCCATCCACTTGTTTGGGTAGGTGTCGCTGCTATAGACGAACTTTAAGCCGTTCCACTCAAGCGAATAACTGACCGCTCCGTCGAGGGCGTGGATTGCCGGGAACGAGCGAATGACAACGCCATTCTCTTCGTAAACTACTTGATTTTCGCCTCGGTAATCAAACTCGGTCACGTCGAACGCAAGCCCGCGAGTATCCGTGTGGCCAACACGTCCGGCGACATCCCAAGTCAAAAATTTCTGCAGGTGGTCGATGGCATAAGCGGTGCCAAACTTGGGTTCCGATCCGCTAGGCCCCCATACGCGGAGCGGTTTGGTCCGGCCAGAAATGACACCGCCCACCCATAGCGCATCAAGGTCGCCAATATGATCGGAATGCAGGTGACCCAAGAAAAGTTTGTCGAGGTAATCGTATGGTATGCTCAGCGCGGAAAGTCGTTCGGCTGAGCCGGTTCCAATGTCAAAGATGAACTTATCACCATTCCCGAGTTCAACCAACCAACAGGCGGCGGCCTGCTTGGGGCGTGCGTTGGGCATACCGGTACCGCAAGCGACAACTCGCATTTCGTCTGGCGCCAAGTCCTCAGTGCCCGGGAAATAGGCGTCTCGGTCGCTTGTGGCAGTCACCGGAGAAACCTCTGTCTCCAACGATCCCTCTTGTGCGGACGCAGCTCGCAATAGGCCCACAGCGGATTGCCCGCTGCTACCGTTCGCATAGCCCCATATATAGATCCCAGATGCAACAATCGCTATTGAACAGGGGAGTACCGTATTTCTTACTAGATTTTTCATTTTCGTGCCAACTGACGGGGGTGTCTATTCATTCAAATTCATACTAAAAAGTATGATGGTCTAGTCAACCGTCGAACGGTTACACCCCGATATCTTGAGGCAAGCTGAGGATGAAGCGAGAGAGGAAAAAACACTTAAACAGAGAGGCTTGGCTAGAAAAGGCTATGCAAGTCCTGTCCCAAAAAGGTGCGGCCAAGCTGAATATCGAGAGCCTTTCAGAGGCGATGGGCCTAACCAAAGGCAGCTTCTACACCCACTTCGATGATCGTGCGGACTTCGTTCAGAAGCTCGTTTCATTCTGGAAAGAGAGATTTACTCTTTCCGTCATCCGTCAAATCGACGCCTTGCATGATGCCGATGCAGAGAGACGGCTGCTGGAACTGGCAAGACTGCTACAGAGGCACAGAATGGCTCGATTCGAAAACGCTATTCGAGCATGGGCGAACCGGGAACCGGAGGTCGCTGAAGCCGTAGAAAAGGTAGACGAGGAGAGGTTCGCCTGGGTGCAAAGTCTCTTTTATGAGATCGGATTTCGAGGCGTCGACTTAGACACTCGAACGCGGCTCTTCGTCGTCTACTATAGCTCTGATCATGGCTCTCACCTTCCTGCATCTGGGGTAGCGGAAGACAAAGAAATCACGGCCCGCCACGAGTTTCTCGTACGCCCTTGAGTTATTCATTGCAGGACAGTCGCAATCCTCACTCCCCAGTTTGCCGCTAGCAGTTGGTTTTGAAAGCACCAAACTGCGAATGTCGATTATAGAACTTCCCCTCCGGTGCAGACCGCGACTCAAGTCGGCAGAACTGCCGCCATAGACCTCAATGATTGACACACTGTAAAAACTGGAAAAAGTGAATGAGTTTTGCTGTATCTGCGTTTGTCTACTCCGTTCGCGAAGCAGTCGTTCATGCAGGCGAAACGTGCTGCGGTGCGGCTAACGGCGGGTTTGTCCGCATAGCAGTCATTCATTCCAGGCAAAACGAAAGTCCGCTTTCTTTCTTCTTCCAGAATGAGAAGTCGGTGAACTTGAGTTCACTAATTGCAAATCAGTGCTGTCCGCGTGGAATTGGTGAACTTACGTTCACTGGCAAAAAATGAACCTGTGAAGGTCAGTGAACTTGAATTCACTTGTTTTCCCCACTGATGCTCAAAGGCAGTTTGTTCCCGCTGTCTCTAGCACCTTGAGTGAACCCAAGTTCACCAGCTAATTTTGGTCAAAGGGTCAAGCTGCATCCAACGGCTAAGCTTTTGGTGAACTTACGTTCACTAGATGTTCGAAAAAAACGGGTCTATTTCATTTATTGATTACTGCGTCCTCAGGCTTCCCATCTTAAGAGGGTTTCGGCCTGACTTAACACAGTGTTTATCGCCACAGGGGCTAGGTCTGGTGGATAACCGTGCTTTCTCAGGATGCGGCGGACAAGCACACGTAGTTTGGCGCGCGCGCTTTCTTTTCGGTGCCAATCGACGGTGACGTTATTCCGCAATTGCTCTACAAGCACATGAGCGATTTTGCGCAGTTCGTCGTTACCCAGCACATCGACGGCACTTTGGTTCTCTGACAACGCGTCATAGAATGCCAACTCTTCATCACCCAAGCCAAGGTCATCACCTCGCTGCACGGATGCCTTGAGGTCCTTCGCCATGTCGATCAGTTCTTGGATCAACTCGAGGCTGGTGATGGCGTTGGCATGACAGCGCGCTACTGCTGCCTCGAGGCGCTCCGAAAAGGCTTTAGCTTCGACCACGTTCCGTTGCTGCCGGGCTTTGATCTCTCCAGCCAGCAGCTTTCTGAGAGCCTCCAGCGCGAGGTTCTTCTGCTCCATGTTCTGGATTTCAGCAAGGAACTCTTCGGAGAGCACAGAAATCTCGGGGCTGTCAATGCCTGCTGCCGCAAGCACGTCGATTATGCTGGCGTCAGCTATGGCATCTGAGATGAGTTGGCCGATGGCGAACTCTTTCTCGCGTTTGCTCATTCCGGTCTTCGGCGACGACTTGGACAAGGCCGCTCGAACAGCTTGGAAGAAACCCACCTCCGCTTTCACCGATTGTGCGTAATCGCTGGCAGATGCCAAGGCGAAGGCTTTGGAGAGACTAGCGACCAGATCGGCGTAGTAGTTCAATTCAGCCTTCTTGGCCTTATCGTCTGTTGCCTTGTTTGCGCGCGCCTTTTGCTTCTCAAGCGCCCATTCAATAGCCCCTGCAAGCGCCTGTATGCAACCATGAGTTCGCTGTCCAACAAGTTACTTCAACTGAATGGAAAAAGCTTCTCAGGTTGAGCCCAGCTGCATTATTTTGATCGGAGTGCGTTGGATTGCTGGCGTCGCCTGCCTCCAAACACGGGCCGTGTGTGTGAGGGGGTTGTTGGTGGACACTTAGGTCAATAGCTCCATGCAGCGAACACCAAGACAGAAAAGGTGGGCACGTGGGTGGATCAAAAACTTTGGTTTTTGATTAAAATCTTGTTTTATAATGGTAATTCTTGATTTTGTGGTGCCCAGGAGAGGACTCGAACCTCCACGTCCATACAGACACTAGCACCTGAAGCTAGCGCGTCTACCAATTCCGCCACCTGGGCAGGTGTCGTGCAGGCGCGTTTAAGCCGACAGGCCTAAACCGTCAACTGGATTCGCGAAGAATCTTGAAAGTTTTTTGACAGCAACGGGCACACACAGTTTTCCAATGTATTTCGGCGATCAAATTGAACTAGGGTAGCGTTATTGCGACTTGTTTGCTGAGCGTGCGGATTGTAGATCAATCAAGACTAAGACAGCAGGAGCGCCAACATGTCTAAAATGGTCACTATTTACGGTGGATCAGGCTTTGTCGGCCGATACATAGCCCGTCGCATGGCCGTTGAAGGCTGGCGCGTAAGGGTCGCCGTCAGGCGACCGAATGAGGCGATGTTCGTCAAAACCTACGGGGTAGTCGGTCAGGTTGAGCCAATTCTATGCAATATTCGCGATGATGCTTCGGTTGCCGCTGCGATGCAGGGCGCTGAAGCCGTGGTGAATTGTGTTGGAGTTTTGAACGAGCTAGGCAAAAATGAATTCGATTCTGTGCAGGCCCAAGGCGCCGAGCGAATTGCCCGGCTGGCTGCAGAGAACGCGGTACTTCGCATGGTTCATTTATCCGCCATCGGAGCTGATGCTGGCGCGGACAGCGTGTATTCGCGCACAAAGGCGCAAGGCGAAGCCGGGGTTCGGGAGCACTTTCCAAATGCATTGATACTGCGCCCGTCGGTTATTTTTGGGAACGAAGATCAGTTCTTTAACCGATTTGCAGCCATGGCCAGAATGGGGCCGTTTCTTCCGCTGGTCGGGGCCGAAACACGGTTTCAACCGGTTTATGTCGATGACGTGGCCTGGGCTGCTGTAAAAGGTGTTTTGGGCGAGGCCGACGCAGGTGTTTATGAATTAGGCGGACCTGAAGTTAAAACTTTTCGCGCGCTGATGCAGCAGATGTTGGATGTTATTCACCGTCGGAGAGTCGTCGTGGGAATGCCGTTCTGGGCAGCACGGATAATGGCCGGAGTGCTGGACATTGTTAAGTTCGTAAGCTTTCAATTATTTCCCAACAACATTCTTACGCGCGATCAGGTTAGGAACCTGCGTCGTGATAACATCGTTTCGGATAACGCAAAGGGTTTTGACGATTTGGGTATCGAGCCGGCAGCGTTAGACTCTATTCTGCCTGAGTATCTTTGGAAGTATCGCCCCTCGGGTCAGTATGACGACATCCAGAATTCGGCAAAAAATATGCGGACTTAGTCACCAATATGCGATGCCCAAAAGGATGATCCCAAGAACTACCCGATAGATCACGTAGGGCGTAAAGCTGACACTGCGCAGAAGTCGCATCATCAGGCTTAGCGCAAGCAGCGCGGCAATGAACGCAAACGCTGCGGCGATCGCCCCATCGCGTGCTAGCTGAGCATCTGCATTACGCACAACGTCTACCGACAGCAGCGCGCCTGATGCCAAAATCGTAGGGATTGACATTAGCATGGCTAAGCGGGCGGCATCTTCGCGGCGATAGCCCAATTGCCGTGCGCCAGTGATTGTTATTCCGGATCGGGAAGTGCCTGGAATCAAAGCAATAACTTGCCACAACCCCATGATAACCGCGTCCCTGAAGCTCCAGCCCGATGCCTGTTTTGTTTGCGGTCCTTTCTGATCCATCCAGTACAGCAGCAATCCGAATCCCAGCATCGCCCAGCCGATCACGGCAACCGAACGAAGAGAGTGACCTAGGTCGTTAAAGAATAGGATTGCCCCCACAAGGACGGTCGGTATCGTTGCAAGGATCAAGCACATTGCAAGTTTGGCCTGCGGGGTTTCGATTCGACCTGCAAGGGCGGCAGGCAGGCCAATAAGGGCCTTTTTCACGTCGGTCCAAAAATACAATACTACGGCACCCAGTGTGCCAACATGGACCGCGACATCAATCGCAAGCCCCTGATCGTTGAGCCCGGTCAAGCCTGGTAGCAAGATCAAGTGACCAGAAGAAGAAATGGGCAAAAACTCAGTTATTCCCTGAATGATCGCAACAAGAATCAATTGAAAAAGACTCATTACCTGTCGTACCGCCTTCACGTGCTCTTTGTTTTCAATGGGTATAAGCGTGTTGCCCGAAAGGAAAGCACACAAATAGGTCCGATTCGGAACTAAATTTGCGATATTTTTTTACTGAATCCATGGTGGAGCGACTGTTTTTTTTCAAATAGGTAACCAATACTGACTTTTCAACTGCCTCACCTTCCCTTAAAGAGGCCGGACCAAACCATTTCATGGAGTCTGACCCGTGGCCAAGCAACCGATGCTGAAATTTGTGCAGATCGATCGTGCGATGCCTGAAAAGCGAGCCGCCGATGACCGCAAAGAAGACTTTGACGAAATCTATTCTGAATTCGCGGCTGAGAAAGCCGCCGAGCAGGCGAGCCGTTGTAGCCAGTGCGGAGTGCCATACTGCCAGTCACATTGCCCGCTGCATAATAATATTCCCGATTGGCTAAGATTGACCGCGATGGGCCGCTTGGAAGAGGCGTATCAAACCAGCCAAGCGACTAATACTTTCCCCGAGATTTGCGGCCGAATTTGTCCACAAGATCGCTTGTGCGAGGGTAACTGCGTGATTGAACAGTCGGGCCACGGAACAGTTACAATCGGCACGATAGAAAAATATATCACTGACACCGCTTGGGACAAAGGGTGGGTTCAGCCGGTCGCGCCCAACGCGGAACGCAGCGAAAGCGTCGGAATAATTGGGGGTGGACCCGGAGGTTTGGCCGCTGCTGACATGTTGCGCCGGGCGGGTATTCAGGTCACAGTCTATGATCGCTACGACCGGGCAGGAGGTCTGTTGATGTATGGCATCCCAGGCTTCAAGCTTGAAAAAGACATCGTACAACGTCGTAACGATCTGTTGGCAGACGGGGGAGTTGAATTCGAACTCAACTGCGATGTTGATGCTGCGAAATTCGCGGATATTCGAGCCAAGCATGACGCGATTGTAATAGCGACGGGTGTCTATAAGTCACGGGACTTGAATATGCCTGGAAGCGGATTGCCCGGAATTGAAAGGGCAATAGATTTCCTGACTGCTTCAAACAGAAAGAGCTTTGGCGACACTGTTGAGGAATTCGACAATGGTCGCCTGAACGCCGAAGGCAAAAAGGTCGTTGTGATCGGAGGGGGCGACACGGCAATGGACTGTGTGCGCACTTCAATCCGTCAGGGTGCGACATCTGTGAAATGCCTTTATCGCCGGGACCGTGCCAATATGCCAGGCTCGCAGCGTGAAACGCAGAACGCTGAGGAGGAGGGCGTGGTCTTTGAATGGCTCAGCGCGCCCAAAGGCTTTACCGGAGACGAAAAAGTTTCGGGAGTGATGGTGCAGAAAATGCGTTTGGGTCAGCCGGATGCGTCCGGCCGCCAAGCTCCTGAGGTAATTGAAGGCGCGGACTACGTTGAAGACGCTGATCTGGTGATTAAAGCATTGGGTTTCGAGCCCGAAGATCTTCCTGCACTGTTTGGTCAGCCAGACCTCCCAGTCACGCGTTGGGGAACGATTAAGGCCGCGTTCCAAACCGGCGAGACCGAGATGGAGGGCGTCTATGCCATCGGTGACATCGTCCGTGGTGCGTCTCTGGTCGTTTGGGCTATACGTGACGGGCGCGATTGCGCAGAAGCGATCATCGACCGCTTAAACGTAAAGGCATCGATAGCAGCCGAGTAACTTTAAGCCAGCGACAGGAGCTTTCGTAATGCCCGAATTGCAAGGCCAATGTATGTGCGGTGCAGTTACACTTACCGCGACCCCGGCAAAGGATGCGCTGGGCGCGTGCCATTGCGACCAGTGCCGCCGTTGGACAAGCCCTATGCTAATAACTTTTCCGGCTGAGCAGGGATACGCCGCGTTGGGTCCGGTCAAGGTACACAAATCATCAGATTGGGCCGAACGCGCATTTTGTTCGGAATGCGGATCGGCACTGTGGTACCGGATTACTCTTTCCGGTGAGATGCATGGACACACGCAAATGGCCGCCGGTTTGTTCGAAAATGCTATCGGCAGCCCACTGAAACTTGAACTTTATATCGACAAAAAACCTGAGGGTTACGCGTTCGAAGGCGAACGCCGACAAATGACGACTGCTGAGGTGGAGGCAATGTACGCCCAGCCGGAAGAAGGAGACAGCCAATGACCAAATACGACGCGAATTGGGTGCAAGCCGAAACAAATAAACGAGCTTGGATGGCCGAAAACAGTCTCTATTCTAAAGAGGAAGAGCATTCCTCGTGCGGAGTCGGACTTGTTGTCTCGATCGACGGAAAGAAAAGCCGAAAGGTTGTTGACGCGGGCATCGACGCGCTAAAGGCTATTTGGCACCGTGGGGCCGTTGATGCGGATGGTAAAACTGGTGACGGTGCAGGCATCCATGTTCAGATTCCGGCTCCATTCTTTTACGACCAAATTCGTCGAACAGGGCATGAACCCAAGTTGGACGAGTTAATTGCTGTAGGTCAGGTATTTCTTCCGCGGACAGACTTTGGCGCTCAGGAACAATGCCGCACTATTGTGGAAACCGAAGTCCTTAGAATGGGGTATTACATTTACGGCTGGCGCCACGTCCCAGTCGATGTGACCTGTTTGGGAGAAAAGGCTAACGCAACAAGACCCGAAATTGAACAGATTCTGATTTCGAATTCCAAGGGCGTAGACGAAGACACTTTTGAACGCGAGCTGTACGTGATCCGCCGCCGAATTGAAAAGGCGGCAATGGCGTCAGGGATCTCCGATCTGTATCTGGCCTCGCTCAGCTGCAGGTCAATAATTTACAAGGGCATGATGCTTGCCGAACAGGTTGCTGTTTTTTACCCCGACCTTATGGATGAGAGGTTCGAAAGCGCATTTGCAATCTATCACCAGCGCTACTCGACCAACACATTCCCGCAATGGTGGTTGGCGCAGCCGTTCCGTATGTTGGCTCATAACGGCGAAATCAATACGCTGAAAGGCAACATCAACTGGATGAAAAGCCACGAGATCCGCATGGCAAGTGGCACATTTGGCGACTACGCAGAAGACATTAAGCCAATCATCGCTGGCGGATCGTCAGATTCAGCCGCATTAGACTCTGTATTCGAAGTTTTGGTGCGGGCCGGTCGATCTGCCCCAATGGCAAAGACAATGCTGGTACCGGAAAGCTGGTCCAAGCAAGCGGTCGAACTTCCTCAAGCGTGGCGCGATATGTACTCCTACTGCAACTCAGTGATGGAGCCTTGGGATGGTCCCGCCGCATTGGCCATGACCGACGGCCGCTGGGTTTGTGCAGGGCTTGACCGAAATGGCCTGCGTCCGATGCGTTATGTCGTGACAGGGGACGGCCTTGTGATAGCCGGTTCCGAAGCTGGCATGGTTCCCATTGATGAAGCCAGCGTGGCTGAAAAAGGCGCACTGGGCCCCGGCCAAATGTTGGCTGTCGACATGAAAAAGGGAAAGCTGTTCCGAGATAAACAGATCAAGGACAAGCTGGCTGCAGCTCTGCCGTTTGGTGAGTGGGTCGGAAAGATCAATGATCTGGACGACACTTTGGCGGGTGTAACAGAAACACCTAAGTTTTCTGGCGCAGAACTGCGGAAGCGACAGATTGCAGCCGGATATTCCGTCGAAGAACTGGAACAGATACTCGCGCCCATGGCCGAGGACGGTAAAGAAGCGTTAGCGTCGATGGGCGATGACACTCCGTCTGCCGTCCTTTCAAAACAGTATCGCCCGCTTAGCCATTTCTTCCGCCAAAACTTTAGCCAAGTGACTAACCCACCGATTGACAGTTTGCGTGAATACCGGGTCATGTCGCTGAAAACCCGGTTCGGCAACCTTAAGAATGTGCTGGACGAAGACAGCAGCCAAACCGAGATCATCGTATTGGAAAGCCCTTTTGTCGGGAATGCGCAATGGGACAAGTTAGTCGAGAATTTTAACGCTCCTCAGGCCGAGATTGATTGCAGCTTTGAACCGGGCTCAGGTGCACTAAGCGCCGCTTTGGCCCGAGTTAGAGCCGAAGCGGAAGAGGCCGTACGCTCGGGTGCCGGGCATCTGGTGTTGTCTGACATGCAGTCGGGCGAAGGTCGTGTTGCGATGCCTATGATCCTGGCGACAAGCGCGGTGCACTCGCATCTTACTCGACAAGGTTTGCGGACGTTTTGTTCGTTGAACGTCCGTTCTGCGGAATGTGTCGATCCACATTACTTCGCGGTTTTGATTGGCTGCGGCGCGACCGTAGTAAACGCCTATCTGGCTGAAGACTCGCTCGCCGACCGAATTGAGCGTGGTCTGTTGGATGGCACCTTGACCGAAAACGTTGCTCGGTATCGCGAGGCGATTGACCAAGGTCTGCTGAAGATCATGGCAAAGATGGGGATATCAGTGATCTCATCTTATCGTGGCGGTCTGAACTTCGAGGCTGTCGGGCTAAGTCGGGCAATGGTCGCAGAATATTTCCCGGGCATGATCAGTCGCATCTCGGGCATAGGTGTTACCGGAATTCAGGCAAAGGCAGAGGAAATTCACGCCAAAGGATGGGAAGACGGCCTGGACGTATTGCCCATTGGTGGGTTCTACAAGGCCCGTCAGTCGGGTGAGACGCACGCTTGGGAAGCGACTTCGATGCATATGATGCAAATGGCCTGCAACAAAGCGTCGTATGAGCTTTGGAAGCAATACTCAGCGAAAATGCAGTCCAACCCACCGATCCACCTACGTGATCTGATGGACTTCAAACCTTTGGGTAAACCAGTGCCGATTGAAGAGGTCGAATCGATTACCTCGATCCGCAAACGGTTTGTGACCCCTGGCATGTCGCTGGGCGCGCTAAGCCCAGAGGCACACAAGACGCTGAACGTGGCAATGAACCGGATCGGCGCAAAGTCCGACTCGGGTGAGGGAGGAGAAGACCCGGCGCATTTCATTCCGGAACCGAATGGCGACAACCCTTCGGCCAAAATTAAACAGGTCGCGTCAGGCCGGTTCGGCGTGACGGCCGAATACCTTAACCAGTGCGAAGAGCTAGAGATCAAGGTTGCTCAGGGTGCGAAGCCCGGCGAGGGTGGTCAGCTGCCTGGTATGAAGGTCACGGATCTGATCGCGCGTCTGCGGCATTCGACCAAGGGCGTGACTTTGATCTCGCCCCCGCCGCATCATGATATTTATTCGATCGAAGATCTGGCCCAGCTGATCTATGACCTGAAACAAATTAACCCTCGCTGCAAAGTAACCGTGAAACTGGTGGCGTCTTCTGGTGTAGGCACGATTGCCGCCGGCGTGGCCAAGGCGAAGGCGGACGTAATTCTGATATCGGGTCACAATGGCGGCACTGGCGCATCTCCTGCGACCTCGATCAAGTATGCAGGTCTACCTTGGGAGATGGGCCTGACCGAGGCTCATCAGGTTCTGGCGATGAACAACCTGCGGGATCGCGTAACATTGCGCACTGACGGTGGGTTGCGAACGGGTCGCGATATTGTCATGGCTGCGATGATGGGGGCTGAGGAGTACGGCATTGGAACCGCCGCTCTTATCGCTATGGGATGCATCATGGTGCGGCAGTGCCAGTCGAATACCTGCCCGGTTGGTGTCTGTACGCAGGACGAAAGCTTGCGCGCCAAGTTTACCGGTAATGCGGACAAGGTGGTGAACCTGATCACTTTCTATGCTCAGGAAGTTCGCGAATTGCTTGCCAGCCTTGGTGCGCGTTCTGTTGATGAGATTATTGGCCGAGCAGATTTACTGGCGCAGGTCAGCCGGGGATCGGCGCATCTCGATGATCTGGACCTCAATCCACTGCTAATCACGGTCGATGGAGCGCACGACATCGTCTACAATCGTGACAAGAACAGGAATGCCGTGCCGGATACGCTTGACGCCGAAATCGTACGAGACGCCGCAAGGTTTCTTAAGGATGGCGAAAAAATGCAGCTTTCCTATGCTGTCCAAAATACACACCGGACCGTAGGTACACGTGTATCCAGCCACATAGTGCAAAATTTCGGGATGCGGAACACGTTCCAATCGGACCACCTGCACGTGAAACTGCAAGGTTCCGCGGGCCAGTCACTTGGGGCATTCGCAGCACCGGGACTTAAGCTGGAAGTGTCGGGCGACGCTAACGATTATGTCGGTAAGGGCCTTTCAGGTGGTACTATTGTTGTGCGTCCTCCGCAGGTCAGTCCGCTCAAGGCAGATGAAAATACCATTATCGGCAACACTGTTTTGTATGGTGCCACAGATGGTTACCTATTTGCGGCAGGACGTGCTGGTGAACGATTTGCTGTCCGAAATTCCGGTGCAAATGTGGTGATCGAAGGCTGCGGTTCGAACGGATGTGAGTACATGACCGGCGGAGTTGCCGTGATTCTAGGTGACATCGGAGCAAATTTTGGCGCGGGTATGACAGGTGGTATGGCCTATCTGTATGACCCTGAAGTCAAGGCGCAGTTATTGATGAACACGGAAACGCTTGTGGTTTGTCCTGTAACGGTTGATCATTGGGAAACACAACTGAAGTCCCTCATCGAACGACATGCTGACGAAACCAAGAGCCGAAAGGCAAGCGATATTCTGCAGCATTGGGAAGTTGAAAAAGGTAATTTTCTGCAGGTTTGCCCTAAGGAAATGTTGAATAAGCTGAGCTATCCATTATCGGCTGAAGTCACAGCGGTGCCCGCAGAATAATCGGCATTGCCTACGAAATATTCGAGCCTCCACATGTTGTTCACGCGACGCGGAGGTTCGATTTCCCAGACATGTACAACCATCTTGCAGTGCTTAATGTACTAGGCCTGACTTAAGTTATGGGCGAAATTGGGTCCTCATCGCGGCCCACCGACTTATAGGCGGCAAGACGCAGACTGAAATTTAGAACTTTTCCGGGAACTACAGACGTTGGTGGGCAAATGCTATAGACATTTCGCTGCGCGAGGCTTGCAATACGGTGAATTAGGCCTTTCCTCACGTCCCCGCGGCGGCGTATAGCAGGGGCATGGCAAAGAAAGCAGTCCGCAAATCTCGCGGTCGAAAGAAACAGGTATCTCAGTCAAAAAAACGAGCCTCGTTTCTGGGGTTGATCAGGCGCTGGGTTGTGCGCATCGCGCTGGGATTTGCAGTACTATTTTTAGTGCTTGTGCTACTCTACTCTGTTGTTAATCCACCCATTACGCATACGATTTGGTCGGAATGGCGTCGGTTGGGTCAAGTCGAACGGGATTGGGTTTCTTTCGACGAAATCGCGCCTGTAATGGCGCGTTCAGCTGTTGCGGCCGAGGATGCAAATTTCTGCCTACACTGGGGGTTTGACGTCGAGGCGATACGCGATGCTTTGGAAGATGGAGGGTCAAGGGGGGCTTCTACCATCTCTCAACAAGTGGTGAAGAATGTCTTTCTTTGGCAGGGACGTAGTTGGGTTCGAAAGGCTTTGGAGACTACGATGACTCCGGTGGTTGAAATAATCTGGACCAAGCAACGTATTCTTGAGGTGTATTTGAATGTTGCCGAAACTGGACAAGGCGTTTTCGGGGTCGAAGCAGCCGCTCAGAGATACTATGGCGTAAGCGCCGCCAAGTTGACACCAGTTCAGGCGGCGAGGTTGGCAGCAATCCTGCCCTCGCCACGTAACAGGTCGGTTACAGACCCCTCGACGCGGACACGCCGACGCGCAGCATCAATTTTGGATGGTGCGGCCACCATCCGCGCAGATGGTCGCGCGGATTGCTTCGAGGATTGAAACTTCTGTCCATCAAAGGCTAAAGCTGAAGCAGGTTATCTGGTTTGATTGGAAGTCCATGGCGCGTTTGTTTCATGTCCCCTTGTCCCCATTTTGCCGAAAAGTCCGGCTTTCATTGGCAGAAAAGAAGATCGAAGTCGAATTGGTCGAAGAAAGGTACTGGGAGCAGGGTTCTGATTTCTTGCGCCGGAACCCGGCGGGTAAAGTGCCTGTGTTGCGACTTGATGGGAATGTCATGGCAGAGAGTAGTGCGATCTGTGAGTATATTGAAGAAACGCGTCCAGATCCCCCACTGATGCCCAAAACGCCAGAAGCCAGATACGAAGTACGGCGACTGATTGGTTGGTTCGATGACAAGTTTCACAACGAAGTCACTTCGAAGCTGTTGTATGAGCGGGTAAACAAAAAGGTGACTGGCCAAGGTTACCCGGACAGCAAGAATGTCAAAGAAGGAGCCCGCGCAATCAAATACCATTTGGACTACATGTCATGGCTATTGGATCATCGCCGGTGGCTGGCCGGAGATCAGATGACTTTGGCGGATTTTACTGCAGCCTCGCATTTGTCCGCTTTGGACTATATTTCAGACGTTGATTGGAACCGAAGCCGGGCAGTTAAGGATTGGTACGCGAAAATCAAATCCCGACCGGCGTTCCGATCAATTCTGGCCGATCAAGTGCCAGGGTTCCGTCCTCCGGCCCATTACGCTGATCTGGATTTCTGATAGGATTGTTTAAAAGGGTCGGTCCGCCATCGTTAGCCCGCGGATTTAGTTCACCCCCAATGGGTTTTTGCGACCAATGAAGAGCGGATTGGAGTTGAAAGAACGGCTGGTGGCCCAAGCCCTGTCGGAGGGGTTTGTCTCGTGCCGCTTATGTCGGCCATGGGATGTCCCTCATGTTCCAGCACAGCTGCAGACGTATCTGGAAAAAGGGTATCATGGGCAGATGACATGGATGGCGGAGCGTGTTCACTGGCGTGGCGATCCTGCCAAGCTATGGCCCGAGGCCAGGTCCGTAGTTATGTTGGCTGAAAGTTATGCACCCGAGCATGATCCGACCGAGGTGCTAAACCATCCGGATCTCGGCGCGATATCAGTATACGCCCAGAACAAAGACTACCATGATGTGGTGAAAAAACGACTGAAGCGATTGGCGCGGTGGCTGATTTCAGAAGCAGGGGGCGAAGTGAAGGTGTTTGTAGACACCGCTCCGGTGCCAGAAAAGGCGTTGGGCCATGCTTCGGGGTTGGGATGGCAAGGGAAGCACACGAACTTGGTCAGTCGAGAATGGGGAAATTGGGCCTTTTTGGGCTCTGTTTTTACTACATTGGACATACCAGTGGACGTTGCCGAGATTGACCACTGCGGATCGTGCCGCGCTTGTTTAAACGCCTGTCCCACGAATGCATTTCCAGCCCCTTATCAGTTAGATGCTCGACGTTGCATCTCATATCTGACGATCGAACATAAAGGGCCGGTGGATGCCGAACTCCGTCCCTTGATGGGCAACCGGATTTACGGATGCGACGATTGTTTGGCGGCATGTCCATGGAATAAGTTTGCGGTCTTGGCCAGCGACATGCGTTATGCAGCGCGAGATGATCTTGCGGCACCAAGTTTGGCGAAACTCGCCAAGCTGGATGACGCTGAATTTCGCAATAAATTCTCGGGTTCTCCAATCAAACGCATCGGTCGGAATAGGTTTGTTCGCAATGTATTGTACGCGATTGGCAATTCAGGTTTGACTGAATTGCGAGTGACAGCGCAAGCATTGTGTGACGATCAGGATCCTGTTGTGGCAGATGCCGCGCGCTGGGCTGTAAATCAGCTGTCATAAACGCCGCAAACAGGCTGGACGCGGCGTATTTAACCGCTACACCCGACGTTAAAGAAGAAATGGAGGGCCCGATGGCTTTGGCTTTGGGTGTTGATACGGGCGGTACTTTTACAGATGCCGTTCTGGTACGGGATGAGAACGAAGTTGTGGCCTCTGCCAAGTCACTAACGACCAGAGAGGATTTGGCAATCGGCGTGGGCAAAGCGATTTCTGCCGTTTTGGATGCAGCGAAGGTCCAGCCTGAACAGATTGCGTTGGCGTCCTTGTCGACCACACTTGCAACCAACGCGCTGGTTGAAGGACAGGGTGGACGTGTTGCGCTGATATACATCGGTTTCAAAGAAAGTGATCTTGACAGACATGGTTTGAAGGACGCTCTGAAAGGGGACCCGGTATTAGTATTGGGCGGCGGTCACAATCATGCAGGCAGCGAAGCCGCACCTTTGGACGAAACCGACCTTTTGAATTTTTTAGACTCTGATTCAGGGGTTTCAGGCTATGCTATTGTCGGGCAGTTTGCGACTCGAAACCCTGTGCATGAACTTCAGGCCGCGAAAATAATTTCGGATCGGACGGGGGTGCCGGTTACGTGTTCGCACCATCTTTCCGCTAAGCTGAATGGGCCAAAGCGGGCGGTTACTGCGGTGCTGAATGCCCGATTGATTGGCATGATCGACCGCCTTATCGGGCGGGCGCAGGATAGATTGACTGACTTGGGTATAACCGCTCCGATGATGGTGGTGCGCGGCGACGGTGCGCTGATGAGCGCCGAACAGGCGCGAGAGCGACCAATCGAAACCATTCTTAGCGGACCGGCTGCGTCGATAGTTGGGGCACGATGGTTGACTGGCGCGCAAAACGCATTGGTGTCGGATATAGGTGGCACGACTACTGATGTCGCGCTGATACGCGATGGGAAACCGGCCATTGATCCTGCGGGTGCGCAAGTGGGTGGATTTCGCACCATGGTCGAAGCAGTTGCCATGCGGACCCAAGGTTTGGGCGGCGACAGTCAGGTTCATGTCGTTACAGAAGGACTGCAAGGTGGGGTACTTCTTGGCCCACGTCGCGTACTGCCAGTTTCGTTGATCGCCATTGAAGCACCTGAGATCGTGCATTCTGCTTTGGATCAACAACTTCAGGCGACAACTGTGGGTGAGCACGACGCCCGGTTTGCGCGGAGGGTGCCCGGTATCCCAACAGACGGCGCTGGAGAACGGGAAGAAAGGTTGCTTGCACGAATCGGTGATCAGGTTTTGCCGCTCGATCAACTATTGCGGACCCGAATGGAGTACGCTGCTTTGAACCGGTTGGTGGACAGGGGGATAGTGCAGGTGTCTGGCATCACTCCATCTGATGCCAGCCACGTTTTGGGCCGCCTTTCCGAATGGGACGAGAAAGCAGCCCACAAAGCACTCGAACTTGTTGCACGCAAAAGAGTGGGATCAGGAGATCCATTGGCAGCATCACCAGAAAAGCTGGCTCAGATGATTGTGGATCAGCTTACAGAACAAACGTCATTTGCCTTATTAGAGACTGCTTTCTCGGAAGAGTTTGAAAAATTTTCGCTGTCGCCGAAAGAATTGGCGCACCACGTCCTGACAAGACTAGGGCTGGCAAAACACCGGGGCCTGCTTGCGCTGGATGCTGCGTTGAATGTCGATGTAGTCGGGTTAGGGGCGTCTGCTC
The DNA here is from genome assembly GCF_059612885.1 of Ruegeria sp. YKSD179. Taxonomy (NCBI): domain Bacteria; kingdom Pseudomonadati; phylum Pseudomonadota; class Alphaproteobacteria; order Rhodobacterales; family Roseobacteraceae; genus Ruegeria; species Ruegeria sp. YKSD179. The sequence goes on from NZ_JBXWRL010000032.1 coordinate 45,015, forward strand.
TCAGTTATTATCCTGCTGTCGGAAAGAGGCTGCATTGCCAGATGATCCTACCGGATCATGCAGGGGTAGCCAACGCAATTGGAGCTGTCGTTGGTAGGGTGACGCTACGAAGATCGGGAACAGTTACATCGCCTTCCGAAGGGAGTTTCCGGGTTCATCTGGAAGACGGTCCGCAGGATTTTTCCGACGTACAGGTAGCATTAGAGCTTCTAACGAGCGTTCTGCGGCGCGATGCTGAGAACGCTGTGAAAGAGGCCGGAGCCGAAGATATTCGCATGACAGTGGCCCAGGATATTCGAACTGCAAGTGTCGAAGCGCGGGAAGTTTTCGTGGAGGCGCTGATTACCGTCGAAGCTAGCGGCCGGCCTCGGGTTGCCTTGGGCTAGCGCCCCTATCTTGCAAGGGGCGCTTGTATTATTCAGCTGCGCTTGATCGTTTGGGCACAACCCAGTTGGCTCGGGGGAAATGACAGGTATAGCCGTTGGGAATTCTGACCAAATAGTCCTGATGCTCAGGTTCGGCCTCCCAGAAATCGCCAACTGGCTCGACTTCGGTAACTACTTTACCCGGCCATAAGCCACTAGCGTCAACATCTGCTATTGTGTCATCAGCGACTTGTTTCTGTGCGTCGTCCGAACAGTAGATCGCTGAGCGGTAGCTCATGCCGATATCATTTCCTTGGCGATTCACCGTAGTTGGATCGTGAATCTGGAAGAAAAATTCCAGAAGTTCACGATAAGTGATTTCAGAGGGGTCGAACCAAATCTCGATCCCTTCCGCATGGGTGCCGTGGTTGCGATAAGTGGCATTTGGCACATCGCCACCTGTATATCCGACGCGGGTGCGTTTCACCCCGGGTAGCTTACGGATCAGGTCTTGCATTCCCCAGAAGCAGCCACCAGCCAGAACAGCGCGTTGTTCGGTCATTGGATTTCCTCCACATGGATCAAATATTCACCGTAGCCTTCGGCCTCCATCTCGTCGCGATGAACGAACCGCAAAGCCGCGGAATTGATGCAGTAACGTAGCCCGCCATGTTCGCGTGGGCCGTCAGGAAAAACATGCCCAAGGTGGCTATCCGCAAATTTAGAGCGAACTTCTGTCCGGATCATACCAAGCGAATGGTCTTGAAGTTCCTCGACATGCTCGTGAACAATCGGCTTGGTAAAGCTGGGCCAACCGCATCCGGATTCGTATTTGTGAGTCGAGGCAAAAAGCGGTTCTCCGGAAACGATGTCCACATAAATCCCCGGTTCCTTGTTATTCAACAACTTACCCGTTCCGGGTCGTTCGGTACCACTGCGTTGTGTGACGTGAAATTCTTCGGGAGAGAGGGCTGCAATGGCCTCGGGGTCCTTGGTGTAACGGGTCATGGCTCCTCCGGTGATGATCCAATTGTCCTACTAATTTGGTATATTCCGGCGAAAATCAAAGTCATATTGCAGGCATTTTCCACGGACTTGCGGTGATCTGCCAGTCAATTTGGCGCGTATTAACATATAAAGGAGGTAACGAAATGCTCAGACTGCTTCTACTGACCGCGTTGTTGTTGCTTGCCCGTATCGTTCAGGCAGCTCCGCTAACTGGTACTTTCGAGTCAATAGACGGCGGAACGCTGTCTATCGAAGATTGGAGAGGGCAACCAATCCTGGTCGTAAACACAGCTTCCCAGTGTGGTTTCACAGGTCAGTATTCGGCGTTGCAAAACCTGTACGAAACGTACTCGGAACAAGGCCTTGTCGTCCTTGCGGTTCCTTCGGACTCGTTCAAACAAGAATTGGCGTCGGCTGAAGAAGTGAAACGCTTCTGTGAAGTCAATTTTGGGCTGACACTTCCAATGACCGAAATAACACCCGTCAAAGGTGAAAATGCTCACCCTTTTTACAAAGCGGTTGCTGATCAGACTGGCTTTGCACCAGCATGGAACTTTAACAAAATTCTGATCGATTCAGAGGGATCGGTTATTGCGACCTGGGGAGCGAATACCAAACCTAATTCACGAAAAGTTGTGCGTCAGATCGAGGCTTTGCTGCGCTGAACTGGTTGCCTGGACAGTTGAACCGCTAAAATACCCACCGTCGTTATGGCGACACCCACGGCGTCAAGGTACCCGAGTGTTTCGCCGAGAAGCAGAGCGGCAATCGTGACGCCAAAGACCGGGTTCAAGAAGTGGAAAGTTGCCGCGCGAATGGCACCGATCCGATTGAGAAGCTGAAACCAAATGAGTGTGGCAAGCAGGCCCGGGAACAAGATTGTGTAGGTAAATGCTGTCATCCACTGCAAGTTTGGCCGGATGTAAATCGTTTCAAAAACCGGCGCCGCTAAGAAAAGCACAGCTGACCCTATGATCATTTGAAGCCCAACAACCATCATGAAATTGCCACCGGAGGTAGCGCTGCGCACGGCCAGTGTGGCAAATGCCAATGCCAATGCTCCTATGCCGCACAAAGCGACTCCGAACAGGTCGACACCTGAACTGATCCGATTACTCATGATCAATGCGACCCCGGCGAATCCAGCAATCAAACCAGCAACGCCTAACGGGCGCAGTTTTTCTTTGAGAAATAGCCAGCTTGCCAGAGCGACAAGCAACGGCATTGTGGATGCTACTATCGCCGCGACCGAAGCTTCGACTGTTTGCATGGCATAGAAATTCAGACCCAAGTAAAGGGCGTTCTGGCAAATTCCAAATAGGATCGTTGCCCGCCACTGGTCACGTGTCAGGTTCCAGCTCTGGCCCATGGCACGCGCTATTGCGATGCCGATCAGTCCCGAAATGAGAAATCTGAGCGCCAGCGAGAATAAGGGTGAAGCGTCCGCCACTATGATCCGGGCCGACGTAAAGGCTGAGGACCAGATAAGGGCAAAAACCAACCCCATACCGATGGCACGCAGATCCATCTGAGACTCCCGAGAAATTCCAGGGGACTGTTTCCCATTTTCAGTAGGGTCGCAAGCGTCAATCTGAGGCATAGTGACCGGGCTGTTGACGTTTTCGATTGTTAATGAGGTGTGTCGGTATGGTGGAGTAATATTTGAACGAATTTCTTGGCACGCGGTCCTGCAAAACACCAACCAAACAAAGGTTGGTAGGCAGGCGCGTTACAAATCTCAGGGAATTTGGATGTTTCGGTGTCGGCTGTTTCGTGCAGTTAATTCTCAACTTCTGTCATGCATGGAAAAGGGGCCACCCGACGGCAGCCCCTGAACGCTTTCGTAGAAAACGAATTAGCCGTTTACGCTGTCTTTCAACGCCTTTGCGATAGTCATCTTGACCACCTTATCGGCTTCTTTTTTGAACTGTTCGCCTGTGGCTGGGTTGCGCACCATACGCTCTGGGCGCTCGCGGCAGTAGATTTTACCGACGCCAGGCAGGGTCACTGCACCGCCCGCCGACACTTCGCGAGTGATCAGGCCGGTCATGGCCTCCAGCGCGGCGTTCGCGGACTTCTTGTCGGTTCCCATTTCCTCAGCGAGAGCAGCAACCAGCTGAGTCTTTGTCATAGGCTTTGCCATTTCTTGGTCTCCTTAACGTGCCCGATAGATAGGGTCTCACCGCGTAACTTTAACGGGATATTGTGGTCAAACACAACGAATAGTAGCGCCAAAAACCATAAAAATATGGGGAAATCGTTGCTTTTTTACGTCAGAGAAAGGCAGTTTCGTCGAAAGAACGCAATTTCCGACTGTGCAGACGCTCTAGGGGCATGCCGCGAAGGTGCTCCATCGCGCGAATTCCAATCGCTAAATGGCGGCTTACCTGAGTTGTGTAAAAGGATGAAGCCATGCCTGGCAATTTCAGTTCTCCGTGCAGTGGTTTGTCTGAAACGCAAAGCAATGTCCCATACGGAACGCGAAAACGATAGCCATTTGCGGCGATCGTCGCGCTCTCCATATCCAACGCAATCGCGCGCGATTGGCTGAGCCGTTGCACTGGCCCGGACTGGTCGCGAAGTTCCCAGTTGCGGTTGTCAACCGAAGCAACAGTACCGGTACGCATTATACGCTTAAGTTCGTAACCCTCCAGTTCGGTTACTTCTGCCACTGCGCGTTCCAGTGCGACTTGAACCTCAGCCAGAGGCGGGATAGGAACCCAAACCGGTAAATCGTCGTCCAGAACCTTGTCCTCGCGCAGATAAGCGTGGGCCAGGACAAAGTCGCCCAATGCCTGCGTATTCCGCAGACCTGCGCAATGTCCGACCATCAACCAAGCGTGTGGGCGCAAAACTGCAATGTGGTCTGTTGCAGTTTTGGCATTCGAAGGTCCAACGCCAATGTTGACCAAAGTGATACCGGATCCGTCAGCACGCTTTAGGTGGTAGGTCGGCATTTGAGGCAGCTTTAACGGCTGTTCGAGCTTTTGGTTAGGTTCAGATATTTCCACATTTCCGGTTGAAACAAAGCTGGTGTAGCCACTGTCGGGGTCGGCGAGTTGCTCACGAGCATAATTTTCGAACTCGGACACGTAAAACTGATAGTTTGTAAACAGGACATGGTTTTGGAAGTGGCTGGGGTCGGTCGCCGTATAATGAGCAAGCCTTGCCAGCGAATAGTCGATGCGCTGAGCGGTAAACAGAGATAACGGACCCACACTGTCTTCGCCGTCATAAACTCCGTTTACGATGTCATCATTGGTGGTAGTCAGATCAGGAACATCAAAGACATCGCGCAACGTGAAACCAGCTGCGCCCTGATGCGGAACGTGAAGACCCGGATTATTGGCAACCGCGAAATGAACCGGGATTGGTGTATCTGACGCACCGATTGAAACCGGTTGATCATGATTTTTGATCAACAAAGCAATCTGTTGGGTCAGGTAAGATCTGAACAGATCCGGTCTTGTTACTGTTGTTGCATGAACACCCGGTTCCGAGACGTGACCGAAACTCAAGCGGCTGTCTACTTGTGCGTATGATGACGTTTCTATTCGAATCTCTGGGTAGTAGGCTCTAAACCGAAGGTTTGGAGCATCCCCGTCCATTGATTTAGCAAAGTTTTCGCACAAGAAACGGGTTGCTGATTGATACAATTCTTCGAGACGGGCAACCGCCGCACCCGGATCGGTGAACTGTGCAGATTTGGGAATGTCGGGCGTTACAATTTTTGTCATGCTAACGGTTCCAAAAGATCAATCTTTTTAAATGTGCGGACATCCACCAACCCAATGTCTGAAATCCGCAGCTCGGGGATCACGACAAGCGCCAGCAGAGAATGTTGCATGTACGCGTTGTTGAGGCGGCAACCGCAGGCTTGCATGGCCGCGACCATGTTTTCGGCTTTGGCTGCGACTTGGGCGGCGGGGCTGTCTGACATTAGGCCAGCAACGGGAAGCTCTACCAAAGCAAGCTCTTGCCTATCTCGAAATATCGTGATGCCGCCGCCCACTTCGGCCAATCGGTTAGCGGCCATCGCCATTTGTTCACGGTCGGTGCCCACGACGATCATGTGGTGGCTGTCGTGCGCCACCGTCGAGGCCATCGCCATTTTGCCTTGATACCCAAAGCCTGAGACAAAGGCGTTGGTTACACCTCCGGTCGCGCGGTGCCGCTCGACCAAGGCAATTTGGCAAACCTCATCCTCGCCCTCCACCAAACCCTCGATGATAGGCAGTTCCGCCTTCAATGCTTTGGTTGGCGCCTGATTTTCCACGACTCCGATAACATTGGCCTTCACTCGGTTGGCTCCTTTAGGAGCTTGAATCTCAAAATCTGAGGAAGTCAGCTTATGTCCCAGATGTACGGTATTTCGTGCGGAGGCCGGCCAATTCAAATGAGGGCAATCGACGGTGATCGAGCCGTCTTGAGCCACTATCTGACCACGCGCAATAACAGTCTCGATGGGAAGCAGAGATAAATCTGAGCTGAGAATCACGTCGGCCCTACGTCCAGGGGTAATAGACCCAATCTCTCGCTCCAAACCAAAATGAGTGGCTGTATTGATTGTCGCCATCTGTATGGCAACCAACGGATCGCAGCCACAAGCGATCGCATGCCGGACGACTCGGTTCATGTGTCCTTCATTGACCAGCGTACCTGAATGGCAATCATCGGTACAAAGAATAAAGCTGCGGGGATCCAATCCTTTTTCGGTCACCGCGGTGATCTGGCTTTCTACGTCATACCATGCCGAGCCGAGTCGCATCATCATTCGCATCCCTTGGCGGACCCGCGCAATGGCATCTTCCTCACATGTACCTTCGTGATCGTCGGCAGGGCCACCCGCAGCATAAGCCGAAAAAGCAGACCCTAAATTGGGCGAAGCGTAGTGACCGCCGACAACTTTTCCAGAATTCTGAGTTGCTGCGATTTCGGCCAGCATTTTGGCATCGCCATTGATGACACCCGGGAAATTCATCATTTCGCCCAGCCCAATTATGCCGGGCCAGCTCATAGCCTCAACGACGTCTTCGGGTGTGATTTCGTATCCGGTCGTCTCCAATCCCGGCGCGGATGGCGCACAGGATGGCATCTGAGTGAATATGTTCACCGGTTGCATCATCGCCTCGTCATGCATCATACGCACGCCATCCAGCCCAAGGACATTCGCGATTTCATGAGGGTCTGTGAACATGGAGGTCGTGCCATGAGGGATTACTGCACGCGCAAATTCGGCAGGGGTTAACATGCCAGATTCAATATGCATGTGCCCATCACACAAACCCGGCATCATATAGCGCCCGCTCGCTTCAACGATCTCGGTGTTTGGACAGATGCAATGACTTGCATCCGGACCAACAAACGCAATACGCCCTTGTGCAATTGCTATGTCATGGTCGGGTAACAACTCTCGGCTGTGCACATTTACCCAGACGCCGCCGCGAATAACCATATCGGCAGCATCCCGGCCTGCGGCAACAGCGATCAGACGATGGGCGGAGTCGGGCCAACTGGGGAGAGGTGCAATTTCCATGGCCCAACTTTCACCAATGCGGAAGAAGGTGCAACCCCGCAAAACGGGTATCATAAAACCATCATTAAGTGCTGACCCAGGCAGTACTCAAGGACGTCGTTGATCGTTAGTGCCCGACAGACGGAAGCCCCGAAAAGTTCCGAAAATGATCAGTGAGTCTGGCTAGGAACCGTTGGTTTGTGCTGCTGTGGAGGCAATTGGCTCCGGATCCAATTGGCAAATACAACGGCTCCGGGTGTCTCTTCGGCGGCAGGCGATAACAATAGGTAGTAGGCTTCAGCCATGGGCGCACGATGATCAAACGGTGCGATCAAGCGCCCCTCGTCGATTAGGCCCTTGGCAATAGCGTCATGAGCCAGGCAAAGGCCGCCACCCGCAGCAGCAACCGAAAGGCAAACCAGATAGGTCGTAGCATATGTTATTGGTGGATTTGTCCATGTTAGAGCTTGGTCCTCCGCCCAATTCGCCCAGCTTGACAACAAATTTGAACAGTCGAACAATGGTTTCTGCTGCAAAGTATCCAATGTGACTTCAAAGCCCGGAGCGCAGACCGGGTAGTAGTGATCAGTATGCAAAAGTTCAGTGCGAACTGATTCTGCGGGGCGCAAAGAGTACCGGATTTCTACAGCCGCGCCCTCGGCCATTTCTCTCGGCTCCCACAATTCGGTGAAGATGTTCAGTTGAACATCAGGATGCAAGGTCCGGAATTTATGCAACCGCGGTGCCAGCCAGTTGACCGCAAAGGTGAGATTGCATTGTACTTGCACTGCGTTTTGCTGCGCACCGGTCACTGCGCGTGTACCTCGAAGCAATGTGCGGAATGCTTCACGTACTACAGGCAGATAAGTAATACCTGCTTCTGTCAGTTCCAAAACCCTTGGGCGCCGCAGGAACAGCGGCTGGCCAAGATACCCTTCCAAAGACTTGATCTGCTGACTAACGGCACTTTGCGTCATGTTCAGATCGCGTGCTGCGCCAGTAAAGGACAGGTGCCGAGCGGCTGCCTCAAAAGTACGTAGCCATCCAAGTGGCGGAAGTGAATTTTGCATTCACATAACCTTGCCATAAGTTCAGCTAATGGTTTAATGGCACATTTTTCGTTGGTCAAACGTTGCGACCAGATGCACGTTTGTTACCAAGCCGAATTCAGGTTCCAAGGGAGGACAAAATGAGCGTCGCAAACCTGCGCCCGAATATTGACCATTGGTCTGAACGCGTTGACTTGGCAGCAGCTTTTCGCTGGACAGAGCGTCTAAACATGCACGAGGCGGTGGCCAATCACTTTAGCCTGGCGGTGAATGAGGACGGGACTCAGTTTCTTATGAACCCCAACCAAATGCACTTTGCCCGAATTCGAGCGTCAGACCTGTTGCTATTAGATGCCAATGACCCAGAAGTCATGACTCAACCCGGAGCGCCAGACCCAACGGCATGGGGATTGCACGGATCGATACACCGCCACTGCCCGCACGCAAGGTGCGTAATGCATGTGCATTCCATTTTTGCGACTGTGCTGGCAACTTTGGCCGACAGCACATTACCACCAATCGACCAGAACACAGCAATTTTCTACAACCGTTATGTGATCGATCAGGAGTTTGGAGGTCTTGCTTTTGAAAGCGAAGGCGAGCGTTGTGGGTCCCTTCTGTCGGATCCGAAGAACAAGGTCATGATCATGGGAAACCACGGCGTTCTGGTTATCGGCAGCGATCCGGCAGATACATTTAACCGACTATACTACTTCGAACGCGCGGCTGAAACTTACATTCGCGCATTGCAAACCGGCCAGAAGCTGCGGGTTCTGTCAAATGAGGTTGCTGAAAAAACCGCGCAAGAAGTCGAAGTTTATCCCGACCAAGCTGTTTCCTTCATGCGTGATATCAAGGCGCTGCTGGATGCCGAAGGTTCGGATTACGCCACCTGACATCAACCGCAGAGATTAAGCGATGAGAGAGAATTCTCCAGATCCCGAAGCCGCCCGCTGGAATTACCACCCCGACGGACCTGTGGCGTTGAACCCGCTGTTCAATTGGCCTCCCCGCCCTGCGGCAGTTTTTAAGTGGTATAGTGGCGCGTGGTTGCAGATTACGTCTCTGACGCTGTGTATGGTGTTGGCAGTTACGGCCTATGCTTTCTTCTTTCCCGCCCTTGAGACGATGAAAACGTTTTCACCCGGCTGGATGTTTCGCATTTGGCTATTGAACATGATTCCGCAAATTCTTGTGGCGGGTGGCCTGCACTGGTGGCTTTACATGCGCAAAGGTCAGGGCATGTACAAAAAATTCGACCGTCGTGACCTTATTCGTGACAACAGAACATTCACTTTTCGCAATCAGGTCTTGGACAATATCTGGTGGACTTTAGGCAGTGCGATGACGGTCGCAACGGCCTATCAATGGCTGATTTACTGGGCGATGGCCAACGGATGGGCGCCCACGGTCACTTGGGTAAGCGCGCCTGTTTGGTTCGTGGTTTGGATGTTATTCATCCCTATGTGGTCAGGCCTGCATTTCTATTGGGTGCATCGGCTGGAGCATCACCCAAAGCTGTATAAATACGTGCACGCAGTGCATCACCGAAACGTCAATATTGGGCCCTGGTCAGGAATTTCCAATCACTGGTACGAGAACTTTTTTTACTACTCCACCTACTTCATCCATCTGATAGTGCCGTCTCACCCATTGCACCTGCTGTTTCATTCCTATTTTCAACAGGTCAGCCCGGTTCTTTCCCATTCTGGCTTTGAAAAGCTAAAGGCCGGTGACACCGACGCAGCGCGTGCCGGAGACTTTTTTCATCAGCTGCATCATCGTTATTTCGAATGCAACTACGGTACATCCGAAATTCCGTTCGATAAGTGGTTTGGAACTTATCACGATGGGTCCGCCGATGCCACGACGCGAACGCGGGCATACAAAAAGCAAATGTATACTTAAGTCTGCGAAAAGACGGTTCAGTTTCGCTCAAACAACGCAATAAGCGCTGTGTCGTCTTTGTTGGGGCCAGAGGCCAGATCGCCAAAAATCGGCACCTCAGAAAGTGTTAAGTGAAGAATGTTGCCTTGTTCCAACGCATGGAATGTTTCGGCAAAGCCGCGTTCAGTGTAGTGTTTGGCATTGATGGACAATGCAAATTGTGCCCCCGGGCGTGCGACACGCAACAAAACGGGTAAAACCTCGGGGCCGAGATGCCCGTGGGTAAATGTGCCGGAAGACACAACGCCTGAATAGCTTTCGGGTGGAACCGGAATTCCCAGATTCAGGTCAGCCTCTATCGCGTCGCGATAAAGGTCCTTTCGCATCGCCTGGCCCAGCATCTCTGCGCTTATATCGGTGGCGTCTATTGGACCGACCCCTAGGCTTGCCAAAACCGAGCCACACAAACCCGTACCTGCGCCCACGTCCAGAACGGGACCTTGACCGCCTGCACTTACAAAAGCGCGCGCCGTGTGAATGTGCAGTTGATAATCCTCACGCGAAGCAAAACCATCATCATAATCGCCCGCCCATTCTGCGTATAGCCGTTTACTGTCTTCTGGTGAGTTCAGCGCATAGGCTGAATGCAAGTTCGGTGTATTTTGGGTCATGCATCATTGAATGCCGATTGGCGGATTCGAATCAAGGGTGTCCATACGCACTTGCATCCCACGTTATCGCGTTTCATCAAGGGGCCATGACTGGCACACTCTTTTCATTTGGGCATGGATACTCGGCCCGCGCCCTGTCGCTGCGCCTTGCACCACAAGGATGGCGGATCATTGGAACATCGCGCGATGCGGAACATCTGGATGCCATTCGCGCATCCGGTGCCGAGCCTTTGATCTGGCCAGGACAAGTGCCCGATTTTGACGGGGTGACGCATCTGCTGGTATCGACGGCTCCGACTGCGGATGGGGATCCTGTTTTGGCCGAGCTTCGCGAGGAGATCGTCGCGCGCGCAGCGCAATTTCGATGGGTTGGCTACTTGTCGACGACCGCAGTATATGGTGACCATAACGGTGAATGGGTTGACGAGGCGACGCCGATAACCCCAACCGCCGAGCGAGGCCGATGGCGTGCCCGAGCCGAAAGACAGTGGACTGAAATCGAAAACTTGCCTCTGCACATTTTTCGCTTGGCCGGAATCTATGGGCCTGGAAGAGGACCGTTTTCTAAGCTGAGGCGTGGTGGGTTGAGGCGGATCATTAAGCCCGGTCAGGTCTTCTCGCGCATACATGTTGACGACATCGCACAGGTTCTCGCCGCGTCGATGGCGCGGCCTAACCCGGGCGCAATATACAATGTCTGTGATGACGAACCGGTGCCCCCACAGGACGTGATCGCATACGCTGCCGAGCTGCAGGGGTTGCCTTTGCCTCCGGCTGTATCATTTGACCAGGCAGACCTGACACCAATGGCACGCAGTTTTTACAGCGAAAATAAACGCGTTAGAAACGAACGCATCAAGAATGAATTGGGTGTTACGCTGCTTTACCCAAATTACCGTGTTGGGCTAGAGGCGTTGTTGAATGTTAAAGGCGCCAGTGAGACCACAAAAGACTGGAATGGGCGAAAGCATTCCTAAGATGCTAAGAGTCGATAATCAAAGATACTGACGCACCCATATGACCGACCGTTCCGCCAACTTAAAGATTACTGTATCCACCTTAACCCGGAAGCGTCCGGAAATGTTGGCCGCGCTGGTGAGGAGTTGGGGCGATCTTGTCATTCCGTCAAATTGCATCGTTCGCTTCCTTGTGGTCGAGAACGAAAAAGTTGCGAACAGCAAACAGATTGTTCAGGAAGCCGGCAGTTCTTTGGCCAATGGATGCGCGATCGAATATGTGTTGGAACCAGAGTTGGGCATACCATTTGGGCGCAACCGGGCGGCGCGAGAGGCTATTGCCAATGGATCTGATTTGTTGTGCTTTGTCGACGACGATGAGGTTGTGGCGCAAGATTGGCTGGAACGGCTGGTTGCAGGGTACAGGTCCAGCTCTGCGGTGTTGCTTGGCGCACCGTTGAGGGCAGCTGGTCCGTCAGGTCGCGAAACAGGTGTGCAGCGACTGATGCTTAGGAATATCAGCAACCGTTATTTGGCGAAGGAGCAAGCCGCCGCCAGGCGTAGCGCTCTGAACGATACAGGTGGTGTTACGGTAGTTACCAACAATTGGCTGGGCGAAACGCGGCTGTTTAGCGAGGTTGGACTTTGGTTTGACGAAACCATGCGTATGACAGGCGGCACTGACGCAAAGTTTTATGCCGATGCGGTAGGCCAAGGCCTGACAGTGGGCTGGGTCCCTGACGCTTATGTATACGAGACCATTCCTCCTGAGCGGCTTTCATTCTGGTATCAGGCCGCACGTGGACGGGATCAGTCAAACACATACATGCGACGCAAGCTCAAAAACAAACCGGTCAGCGCGGTTCTGGGGTTTCTTAGCATTCCGATACGATTTCTAGGATTAGTAGTTGCCATGATTCTGATGCCAATTCAGCCTGACCGAAGGTTTATCCAAATTGCTCGGACCTTGGGATGGTTGGTTGGTGTCATTGGTATTTTCTTTGGGTACAAGTCGGCTCTGTATAAAAAAGTAAGTGGTCACTAAGCTGAATTCCGAAACAGTTTACCGCTGAGCAAGCAGGTGATTAATCAGACGAGCAGAGTGATAATTATTTCCTATTGATATCATCCGAAAACAAAACTTATTTGCATAGAAGTAAGTTGCTACTTTACGGCATACAGGAAGAACGAATCGCTGATACAATTTTCGGCATGGCTGCCAAAACGCCCAATGTTCCCATATTCGACCTGTGTGGGACTATTTTAGCAGCGATGTCATTCAGTCTTGTTTTTCCAATCGTATTTGACCGCACGACGCACACAAGCTTCAGCCAGGAATGGAGAAAGACATGGACGGAAGTGATAACCCCAACACAGGCGGATGCCCGGTTATGCATGGTGCCGGGACCCGATCAAATCGGGACTGGTGGCCTAATCAGCTAAACCTTTCCATTCTACATCAGCATTCACCCGCATCCAATCCGATGGGCGAAGGCTTTGATTATGCAGAAGAGTTCAAAAAGCTGGACTACCAGGCGCTAAAGGATGACCTGGTTGCCCTAATGACTGACTCTCAGGACTGGTGGCCTGCGGATTATGGCCATTACGGTGGCCTGTTCATCAGAATGGCTTGGCACAGTGCCGGCACCTATCGGACAGCGGATGGCCGCGGCGGGGCATCGACTGGCAATCAGCGATTTGCCCCGTTGAACAGCTGGCCAGATAACGGAAACCTCGACAAGGCGCGCCGATTGCTGTGGCCGATCAAACAGAAATATGGAAACCAAATTTCCTGGGCTGACTTGATTATCATTGCGGGTAATTGCGCCATCGAATCCATGGGCGGCAAGACGTTTGGATTTGCCGGTGGTCGAGAAGACATCTGGGCGCCAGAAGAAGACATCTATTGGGGCACCGAAACCGAATGGCTCGCTCCAACCGACAACCCGCACAGCCGTTATTCGGGCGATCGAGAGTTGGAGAACCCGCTGGCTGCGGTTCAGATGGGTCTCATCTACGTCAATCCCGAAGGACCCGACGGGCAGCCGGATGCTTTGGCTTCAGGTCGCGACATTCGCGATACCTTTGGCCGGATGGCAATGAACGACGAAGAAACTGTCGCTCTGGTTGCAGGTGGTCACACATTCGGCAAGGCGCATGGAGCTGGCGATCCCGATCTGGTCGGCCCCGAGCCCGAGGCGGCGCCAATCGAAGAGATGGGCCTTGGTTGGATCAACAAGTTTGGCAGCGGGAAAGGGGATGACACGACCACCAGCGGAATCGAAGGAGCATGGACGGCGAATCCCATCAAGTGGGACAACGGCTATTTTGACCTTTTGTTCGGCTATGATTGGAACCTGACCAAAAGCCCCTCGGGTGCGTGGATTTGGGAACCTGTTGGCGTGAAAGAGGAAGACATGGCGCCAGCTGCGCATGATCCCTCAAAAAAGGTCAAGACCATGATGACAACTGCCGATATGGCGATGCGCATGGATCCGATCTATGGACCGATTTCGAAACGGTTCCACGAAAACCCTGAGGAATTTGCCGACGCCTTTGCCCGCGCGTGGTTTAAACTGACCCACCGCGATATGGGCCCGCGTTCGAACTACATCGGCGTCGAAGCTCCAACGGAAGAACTGCTGTGGCAAGACAATGTTCCTTCCGTTGATCACGATTTGATAGATGACTCTGATGTGGCTGATCTCAAGGCCAAGATTGTGGCGTCTGGATTGTCGGTTTCCAAGATGGTTTCGACCGCCTGGGCCTCGGCCTCGACCTTCCGAGGATCGGACAAGCGGGGTGGTGCCAACGGTGCCCGTATTCGCCTTGCACCGCAAAAAGACTGGGAGGCGAATGAGCCGCTGAAACTTGCAAAAGTGTTGAGCAAGCTTGAAGATATTCAATCATCATTTAACGACTCTCAGTCTGGCAACAAGAAAGTCTCATTGGCAGACATGATTGTACTGGCTGGATCGGTCGGTGTTGAAAAAGCCGCTAAAGCAGCAGGTCACGAAGTCGAAGTTCCATTTACTCCTGGACGGACAGATGCAACGCAAGATCAAACGGATGTTGATTCATTTGCGTTGCTGGAACCAGCTGCGGATGGTTTTCGCAATTACCAGAAGGCTGAATACAGCATTTCACCTGAAGAACTGCTGGTTGACAGAGCCCAGTTGTTGACGCTCTCGGCACCTGAAATGACTGTTCTTGTAGGTGGCCTGCGAGTTCTGGGTGCCAACTTTGGTGGGTCACTTCATGGTGTGTTCACAGATCGGGTCGGCACGCTGAGCAATGACTTCTTTACCAATCTGCTTGACATGGGCACCGATTGGAAGCCTTCCGGCAATGGAGTCTATGAAGGCAAGGACCGCACAAGTGGTGAAACCAAGTGGACAGGTACACGGGTGGACTTGGTTTTTGGATCAAATTCGCAACTGAGGGCTTTGGCCGAAGTGTACGGTCAGTCCGATGCAGGTGAAACATTCGTCAATGACTTCGTTGCGGCCTGGAACAAAGTCATGAATGCGGACAGGTTCGATCTGAAGTAACTTCAGATGAATCGCTTTGAGACGCGCCGCCTTGGGAAGCCTTGGCGGCGCTTTTTTGTCACCGGACACAAAGAAAAGGCGAGATTGAGCAAGCGATTCCAGCATATTGGCCACAAGTCAGTCGGAATTTCTCTAAAGTGAAAGAACACCAAGAAGGGAAATCGGGCGCTTTCTAAACATAAGTTGTTGTTTTCATTAAGTTCAGCGAGTTTTTGCCGTGGAATGTGAAGTTTTTTCAAAATGGGGGTTGCAGGTCCTGACCCCAATCCGTAAATACCCCTTCACCGGGTCTTTATGGGTTTGGTGACGGGCTGGAGAGTTGGCTGGACGCATCGGAGAGACGGTGGGCATCTGAGGTAAGGGATTGGGCGGTTGCGCTGATTTATTGGC
>NZ_JBXWRL010000033.1:0-57959 GCF_059612885.1 Ruegeria sp. YKSD179
GTTGTTCTATGCTGCACTTGCAAGGAAAAACAAAAACGCGAATAAGCCATACGCTGCTGTCTCCATTTTCCTTGCCGGGTACCTGTTGGTTTGGGGTTTCTTCAGTCTCGTATCAACTGTTGTGCAGTGGTCCCTTGTTTCAATTGGGCAGATGAGCGGGATGATGGAAATCACTCAAGCGCCGCTTGCAGGAGCGCTGCTTGTGCTGGCTGGACTTTACCAAGTGTCCCCTCTCAAGCAGGCGTGTCTGCGGCATTGTCAGCATCCGGTGATTTTCTTCATGCACAATTGGAAATCAGGGGGCTGGGGGGCTCTTCGCATGGGAATGCAGAACGGGTGGTTCTGCCTTGGGTGCTGCTGGGTTCTAATGGCGCTTCTTTTCGTCGGTGGAGTGATGAACCTGC
This sequence comes from Ruegeria sp. YKSD179, assembly GCF_059612885.1. Taxonomy (NCBI): domain Bacteria; kingdom Pseudomonadati; phylum Pseudomonadota; class Alphaproteobacteria; order Rhodobacterales; family Roseobacteraceae; genus Ruegeria; species Ruegeria sp. YKSD179. The sequence continues at coordinate 405 of NZ_JBXWRL010000033.1, forward strand.
TTTGGATCGCCGCGCTCGCAATTTTCGTCGGAATAGAAAAACTCGCCACCGGGCTTCCGTGGTTGTCCATGCTTTCTGCAGTCGCGCTGATCCTCGGGGGACTGGCGCTTGCCTTGGCATGACGTTTTGAGCCCTCCGACAACGGAAGCGTACCGTGCAATCTAGTTGAGCAGGATGACGGCTTCGGGCTCGGTGCAGACGTTCGCACGGTTGCTGCGAAGGACCGAGTTGCGGACGAAGCAGACGCTGATTTACCCCATCGCAGTTTGGCAATCAGGGCATTGGCTCCGGTTTCGGAAAACTCCATGAACCGTCTATGATTGCTTCGTCAGGCTCATAGAGGCGCACTGTATAGTTCCAACCGGGGGTGATGGGGATGCAGTTCGCGCGTCCATCGTCGCATCCACCAAAATGGAGCGTAATCGACCCATCCGGGTCCGTATCCGCAGTGACGCTGTTGAAGCTGTTCACATTGAAGTCGTTCGCGCCCAGATACCCCTCGTCCGTATAGACTGTTAGGGACCAGAACGCGCCCACAGGAACATCTTTAACGTTGAGCCTGTGCGGAGTTGTTCCGTCGTTCGCGTCGACGCTGTCAATGACATACATCGCCCCATAGGCCGGCAATCCACCCCAGCCAGCGGCGGTTCCCACAAGGAAATCGACAGGCTTCACCTCATCCTTTCGTCCAAAGGCATAGAGCGAATTGAACCCCAGTTCGGACAGTGTGCTCAGAGCTTGACGGGCTGTGGTTAGGTCGTCCTGGTTCCAGTACGGGGCTTCAAATGGACCATCGCCGCCACCGGATACCGCGATCCCGTCCTGCGCAGCTTGCGCTGCAGCCACATCCTCCGGGTCGGCGGGGTCAACGAAAGTACGGAAGTTCACAATGGCGAACCGTGTGCCAACCTCTTCCTGCGTCAATTCATAGGCACCTGGCTCTGACACCACGTACATATAATGATCCTGACTGATCACATGCATCGATTGGTATCGCCCGCCGAGCTCAGGCAATGTGATCGCAGCAGGCTCGGTTAGATCCAGCACGATACCGGAATAAAGCGTATCCTGGTTTTGCCGAATGACCGTCTGGTTTTCGGGCGTTATCGTGCCCCGCAGGTGGCTCAACTCACCCACTCCTGCGCCTACGGCAGCCATGTTCGCGCGCATATATGTGTCGGTTTCGGCACGGGCAAAGGTGTCGATTGTAACCGGCTCTGCCAAAGCGAGATTTGGAACGGCCAGCACAATCGGAAGCAAGCGTTTCAATGTCATTGTACGCCCTCTCACTTGACGGGTTTTATGGTTGGGAAGGTCCAGCTGCCATCCAGAACAGCGGCTTCGGGTCGATACATCCGCACGGTGTAGTTCCAACCCTCGGTTATCGGGAGGCAGTTGGATCGCCCGTCGTCGCATTCTCCGAGATGGACCGTCATGTCGCCGTCCGCGTTACGTATGCCAGTCACTGAGTTGACACTGTAGGCATCAAGCGCGTTCGGCTCATAAAATCCATACGCATTGTATACGCTAATTGACCAAAAGGCGCCCACGGGAACCTCTGCAGGAACTTCGATCATGTATCCGCCAACCGGCAGACGCGGTTCAACCCCAAGATAAAACGCTTCCGTCTCGGGCAGCCCACCCCAACCACCAATCGTGCCGAGCATATGCCGGATGGGATCGACATCCTCCTTTGCTCCAAACATTCGGAAGCTGTCCCGAACAAAGCCAAGTGCGGCAAGTGGCAGTAGTTGGTTCACAATCGCCTCGAACGCGTCTTCGTCGTAGTTTGGCGGAACGAAGGGGATTGCGGAGGCCGCTTGTACCTCCATTTGGCCTTGAATGGCATTTACAGCGGCCACGTCTTCCGCATCGGAAGCGTCGACCAGCGTGCGGACATAGACGATGACGTAAGGCGTGTCGAAGGTTGCAACATCAAGCGCATATGTGCCGCCGCCAAAAAACACTTCGTTGATAAAGTGATCCTGATTGACCACCATCGCCGTCATGTAGCGTTCCCCAACATCTGGAAGCGTTAATGTCGCCCCCTCGCTGATGTCGACCACGGCGGTGCTGTAGAGTGTATCGCGGTTCATACGGATTGTCGGTTGATTTTCAACCGGCGTCGGCGCGCGGAAGTGAAAGAAACGGTTAATACCGCCGGCAAGCTCCACGTAATTCCTCAGCTCGAAATCGTTTGCAGCGCGGACGAAGTTGTCCACTGTAACCGGCACTTCCGCACTCTCCAGGAGTGCTCCAGGCGCGTCAGTGCCAAAACTTGACTGTGCAAAGGACGGCGATACCAGACAAGAAGCCGCGGCCACGCAAAACAACAAGTGTTTCAATGAAACCCTCCCTAACTCATCACCGGTTCTCCATAAGGTGGGCGTCGTATGCGTGCATTGATCTTGGTCAAGATGAGCGTTGGCTTTGGGCCCCGTGCGGTCATTCGCTTTATTCAGCGTGAACGACTGCTATGCGGACAAAGTTGCCGGTCATTTCCGTTTTCAGCGACTGGATTTCCAGAACCTTCACTTCGGATAACTGTACTTGGGCTGTTCGATTTACTTGTGTCTTGATTTCTTAAGCCATTCGATTGGCGAGGTGCCGTTCCATCTCCTAAAGCCGGGAAGGCAATAACATCCATTTCGACAGCAACTCACGACACCATCACGGTACGAAACCATGACCTAGCACACGAATTGATGGGCAGTGTAACTTTTACCGAGTACTTTTATTTGTTGACGACTGGGCGCAAACCGGCCTGACCCGCTCAAGCGAAGTTCTTCTGACAAGACCGTCCGAAATGGGGATTAATAAAGATCAGCAACTCGTGCTCTTAGCTTTATAAGGGATGCAACAGTGTCAATTGTGGGAGTTTGTGTGCCAGTGAGCTGCCCTAGTTCTTGCACTGAGGTGATCAAAGCGTCGATTTCCATTGGCCGACCCAAATCTAAATCCTGCCACATTGATGTCTTGTGGGCACCGACGGCAGCGCCACCATCAATACGTTTTTCCACACTAATCGGAAATTTAACTCCTAGGGTTTCCGCAATTTCCTGCGCCTCTAGCATCATCTGACGCGCTACTGTTCGAGTTCCTTGGTCAGCACACAAAACATCAAGTGTTGCTTTCGTCAGCGCGGAAATGGGATTGAACGATAAGTTCCCCCAGAGTTTTAACCAAATTTCATCCCTTATGCGGGGGCGCACTGGCGCGCGAAGTTTTGCGCTAGCTAACGCAGCCGAAAGTCTAGTGGAGCGTTCGGACTTGGAGCCATCGGGCTCGCCCAAAGAGAAGCGATTGCCTTCTACATGCTTGATTAAGCCAGGAGAGATGACCTCTGCCGCAGGATACACCACGCACCCCAAAACCCGGTCGGGCCCGAGACCATCCCATTGGGTATTTTTTGGATCGACAGACTTAAGCCTGGTACCTTCGTACGGGCCATCCAGTTTGTGGAAATACCACCAGGGTATTCCGTTTACACCGCTTACAATGGTCGTGGTGTTTGATATCAGCGGCTGCATGGCCCCTACAACTGATGGAACCGAATGCGCTTTCAAAGTTACAAAAACATAGTCTTGTGGCCCGAAGTCCTCTGCGTTTTCGGAAGCGTTCACTTTTACATTTATCGGATTGTGCTCTTCCTCAAGAAGGGTCAGCCCATTTTCTTGTATCGCAGCCAAGTGTGCACCGCGAGCTACGACGCTCACATCAACGTCGGTCTGAGCGAGTTTTGCAGCTACATAACCTCCTATGGCACCGGCACCAAAGATACAAATCTTCATATCTGAACCTTTGCAATTCCAAGTTTTTCAGCCAAACCAATCCTTTGGACTTTTCCGGTTGCGCCTTTTGGAATTTCATCGAGCACTATTACGATTGCCGGTACTTTGAATTTAGCAACGTGAAACCCAACAAAATCTTGAATATCTTTTTCCTTTACCATCGCACCCTCGGCAAGAACCACTGCCGCAGCAATGTCTTCACCCAATTTTTCGTGGGGAACGACAAAGCAAACGGCCTGAACAATATCGGGGTGACTTAGTAGTACTGCATCAACTTCAAGTGGACTGATTTTTTCGCCACCTCGATTGATTATCTCCTTCAGTCGACCAGTTAGCCAAAGGTAGTTTTCTTGATCAAATGAACCTTGGTCGCCAGTACGGAACCACTGTTTTCCATCCGCTTCGAAGAAGTTTTCTGAATTTGCCTTAGGGTTGCTTTCGTAACCAAGTGTCACGTTCGTGCCACTTATTACTATTTCTCCGATTTCGTTTGAAGCAATCAGGATGTCTTCGACCTCATCCGCGATTTTGACGTCGGGGCCAGCTGGTATTCCAACTGATCCGGGTTTTTGAAGCCGGGGGGGAAGCGGATTGCAGCACATTTGATGCGCGGCCTCAGTCATTCCATAAGCTTCGATTACTGGCGCACCAAAAGTTTCAACAAGCTCTTCCATCACTGGTGCCGGTAACGAAGCGGATGAAGAGCGCAAAAAGCGCAATCTCGAATTTTCAATGATACTTTGGTTGCGTTTGGATCGAGCAAGTATCGCTTGATGCATTGTCGGTACTGCCGTGTACCAAGTCGGTTTGACCTCTGCTACATGTGAAAAAAAAGTGAGCGCGTTGAAGCCATTAGTGCAACTTATTTGAGCCCCAGAACCAACAGAAGCGGCGACAGCTGCAATTAGCCCATGTATATGAAAAAGTGGCATAATACTGAGGCAACAATCGTCAGAATTCAGCTCCAAGGATGAAGCTACGTTTCGCGCCGAAGCGTAAATGTTGGCCTGTGTCAGCGGCACTATTTTCGGGCGTGAGGTTGTTCCAGAAGTGTGAAGGATAAGCGCGACATCGTTTTCATTTGGCGAAGATGTGTCCGCGATTCCAATAGGATCGCTCGGCAATATGGAAAACTCTCCGGCCGGCTCGGATACGTCATGTGCGATCCGCAGGATACCAATTCCAAGTTCCTGTGCGGCGTAGACAGCGGGACCGTCTTCCTTTTCGTCTACAAGGAGCACCTTGGCATTCAGGTCTTTAAGGTAAAAGGCATACTCTTCTTGAGTGTAGGCTGGGTTAAGTGGCGCCGTCGTAGTCACTTGTGAGATGGTTATGAAAGCGGTGGCCATCTCCGGGCCGTTTGGCAATACGATTGCCACGCGGTCTCCTCGACCCACTCCAATTTGGTGCAAAGCTTCGGCGATCCGGCTGCTTAGTTCCCTTAATCCTCGATAGCTCAACCAAGATCTACCGGGAGCGCCAATGGAATTGGCAGTATCTTCGTGCGGCGTGATCAAATCAGCAATTAGTTGCGGCATCCTGGATCCGTTGTACTAGACTTTCAGTTCGTTTTTGGCACAAGTCCGGCAGGTACTTCGCTAAGTTACGGTCACTTTCAGGCTGTCGAGCTCTTCAATGGTCAATACCATTACGTCGCCGCGCGTAACTGGACCAACGCCGGAAGGCGTTCCTGAAAGGATCACGTCGCCCGCCGCAAGTTCGAAGTATTCACTCAGGTAGGCAATCATTTCAGGGACCTTCCATATCATTTGGTTGAGGTCTCCTTCTTGCCGGGTTTCTCCGTTTACGGTGAGTTTCAATGCACCTTTGTCGAGGTGACCAACTTCTGATGCCCTGTGAACTGGTCCACATGGCGCGGAGCGCTCAAAGGCCTTACCAATTTCCCAGGGACGACCCATTTTTTTCATCTGACCCTGAAGATCACGACGTGTCATGTCGAGGGAAAGCCCATAGCCAAAAACATGGTCCAACGCCCGATCAACAGAGATGTTTGTACCGCCTGATCTTAGCGCGACATACATTTCAGCCTCATGGTGTACGTCCGAGCTGTGCGGTGGATAAGGGAATTTACCCGAAGGATCGAGGTTATTCGGATTTTTTTGGAAGAAAAAAGGCGGTTCTCGGTCTGGATCATGCCCCATTTCGATAGCGTGTGCCGCGTAGTTTCTTCCAATGCAGTAAACCCGCCGAACCGGGAAGAGTGCATCGGTGCCAGCAACTGGAAGGGCAACACTCTCGGGTGCATCGATCACAAAATTAGCCATAAATATCTCCGAATAGCAGCAGGTTTAAGTATGCATCTAACGTAGACCAATCTTGAAATCAATTCCAACCATTGCTAAAAATATCGATTTTTCATTGCTATATCGTCAAAAGTTTGGTTAATTCAGACCAATTTAGGAAAATTGGTTACCCAATATGGAAGATGCGCCAGTCATGAAATTCGAATTGATCGAGATCAATGATACGGTCGCGGCCCTGCGCAAGTTCATCGAAGAAGGCAATTATTCTCCAGGTGATCGTTTGCCATCTGAGAGAGATCTAATCGGTCGCTTGGGCATAAGCAGGTCGGCGCTCCGGAAGGCGCTCGGAACGCTGGAAAACGAAGGGTCCATCTGGCGTCATGTCGGAAAAGGCACGTTTATTGCTGCCCGTGGCCTTCAGACCGGCAATAGCCAACTAAAGCATTTAAGCGAAGCAGTAACGCCTGTGCAATTGATGAGGGCGCGCCTTTCATTGGAACCCGCGCTTGCGAGAGAAGCGGCGGTCAATGCGTCCGAGAAATCGGTGACTGGCCTCAAGGCAGCGCGCGATCGGGCTGCAGCCGCTGCAACTTGGGATGAATATGAAGCCGAGGATGATGCCTTTCACCGCGCCATTGCTGAGGCAACGGGGAATGGTCTGCTGTTGTCCTTGTTTGATCATTTGAATGGTGTCCGAAGGGCAGTTGCATGGAACACGGTTGTTCGAACTTCAGTTCGCCCGCCTGACAACCATTCGAGTTTCGAAGAACACAATCAGATATTGACGGCCATTCAAGAACGGAACGCTTCTGCCGCTCATGCAGCCATGCGCGAGCATTTGAACTCCGTATCAACCCGACTTTTTGGAGAGGAGTGAGCGAAAAACAACTGCCGGCAAAAGAGCATAACATCAAACGCCGGTTCAGAATTTACGACTAATTCTCAGGGAGGAGACAAATGAAACGTTTTCTGAAAAGGTTAGCCTCAGCCGCATTGGCGTTGCCGCTAGCGGTGAGCATTTCGTCCGGCACTGCATATGCCGACAAAATCAGGATCGCGTTGGCCGAAACTCCATCGGATGAGCTCGCTGCATTTTTTGTTGCTCTTGACCGAGCAAAAGCCAATGGCTTGGACTACGAATGGACCGCGTTCTCAGATGAGGAACTTGCGATTCAAGCGGTTCTAAGCGGTCAGATGGATATTGGTTTCGGCACGCCTTATTCTGCGATGCAACGCTCCAAGGCGCCGCTTCGCATAATCTTTCAGTTGTCCAAACTAAAGTTTTTCCCCGTCACAACCACAAAGTACTCATCGCTTGAGGACTTAAACGGCGAACCGATTTTGTTGCACTCGCGAGGCGGTGGCACGGATTCAATTGCCAATGTGATTGAGGATCGGATGAACATCAAATTCGGTGAACGTTCCTATGTCCCGGGTTCGTCCAATCGAGTTGCAGCACTGCTTGGTGGTCGGGCAGATGCCACGATTATCGACCTGTCCAATAAAAACAAACTCATGCGCAGCGACGCCGCAGAAAACTTCAACGTGCTCGAAATGTTTGAAGTTGAAGCCAGCGACGAAGCCCTGTTTGCCAATCTGGACTGGATAAAAGAGAACGAAGAAGACGTTGCGATTTTCGTGAACGCATTGGTTAGCACATGGCGCGATATGCACGAAGATCCAACGGTTATCAGACGTGAAACCAATCCAGATGGACCAATTGGTCAGCTGCCTGAGGAAATTCTTGCGGAACTGGATGGCTTTTACACTGATGCAGTCGAAGGCGGTCTTTACGATCCTGATGGCGGGGGTCGAACCGCTGCCACGGCAGATATGGAGTGGTATTCCGCTGCTGGGCAGCTCGAGGGAACGCCAGACGAGTTGAACATCGAGGACTTTTGGTACCTTGCCCCGCTGGACGCGGCGACGAACTGACATTCAGTCACATAGCACCACGCCCAAGTCAGGGCGTGGTGCATACAAGTTTCTGACTATTGAGAGGCATCAGTAAATGCCAAATCGTGCTCTGCAGTTAAAAATTCTCTCTGCACTGATCTTGTGCGGCGCTTGGCAAATAGCAGGCCTAATCCCGGTAAGTTACGCATTTCCGACGTTCACAGAAACTATGGGCGCATTGTTCGATATGGCGCGTAGCGGTGTACTTTTTGAAGCCTACGCTGAAACCCTTCAGCCATTAGTTGTCGGCGTTGTAATTTCGGCTTTCATCGGAATAGCAGTCGGCCTCTGGGTTGGGTTGAGCAATTTCTTTGACTGGTTGTTTTCTCCAATCTTCATCGTAATGCAGGCAGCGCCACTTGCCGCATTGATACCTCTTTTGGTCCTTGCCTATGGAATCGGGCTGACCTCAAAAGTCCTTGTCGTCTGCATTATGGCAATGCCAGTCATCGTTTTGAACACCAGCAGCGCCGTACGAAACACACCCGAGTCATTCAAAGAGATGGGACGTTCCTTTCTTGCCCCGAAACATTCGATTTTGCTGCGTATTGTTATACCCGCTGCATCGCCAGTCATCTTCGCTGGTTTGCGTTTGGGGGTCTCAGCAGGCTTCATCGGTGCCATACTCGCTGAATTGAAAATCACGCCAACTGGCGTTGGCGATATCATCACTTATAGCCGTTCCATTGCCGATTACCCCAGCATGTATGCGGCAATATTCTCGATCATCCTACTTGCGGTTCTGTTTTTGAATTTGTTGGAAAAAACAGAAACGGTTCTCTTCAAAGGAAACCAACGTGGCTATGTCTCAGATTAAAGAAGTAACCCCTCTTCCGGTGGCGGAATCCATCGAAAGCGCTGTTTCAGTTCGAAATATCTCAAAGAACTACGGTGCCGTAGAAGCGCTGCGAGATTTGTCTCTTGAGTTTCCAAAGGGACAATTAACATCCCTCTTGGGGCCATCAGGATGTGGCAAAACCACATTGCTGAAAATAATCGCAGGATTATTGGAACCAACCTCAGGCGAAGTGTTTGTAAACGGCCAACCCGTTGCGTCACCTGGTCCAGACCGTGCCTTTGTGTTTCAGGACTTTGCCCTGTTGCCTTGGGCATCGGTTCTAAAAAACGTCACATTCGGGCTGGAGATGCGTGGTGTCGGGACATCCGAAAGAGAGGCTATCGCAGAAAAGTACATCAAGGATGTTGGACTCGCGGGCTTTGAACACAGCTATCCTCACGAACTGTCGGGGGGCATGCGTCAACGTGTGGGTTTGGCAAGGGCACTTGCCGTTGACGCCGACGTTCTTTTGATGGACGAGCCATTTTCAGCAGTTGACGAACAGACCCGTCGTAAATTTCAAGAAGACCTCTTGGGTCTGGTGCAAAACGAAAACAAGACATTCATTTTCGTGACCCACTCAATTGAAGAAGCAGTTTATGTGTCGGATCAGATTGCAATTCTGTTGCCCCGGCCAAGCCGCGTTTCGGAGGTGATCAGACCATCGAACTTCCGGGACAAGGGCGTCGACAACATCCGCAGGGACCCAGAATACCTTGATATTGTAGACAATATTTGGGCATCCCTGCGCAGTTACGTGGAATGAGGCAAGTATGATAGTTTTAGGATACCGGCTTCCAGGGATGTCATCCCTTATAATCTGGGGCTTGCTTTGGGAAATTGTCGGACAATCTGGATTAACCTTTTTTATCCCACCGCTCAGCGAAGTCGTCACGACACTGTTTTCGATGATTGGTACTACGGCATTTCAGACCGCTTTGGCTCAAACAGCCTACGCGTTTTTGGTAGGGGTAGGTGCAGCCATTCTAATCGGCATACCAGTTGGAATACTTATGGGTAAAAGCCGATTGTTGGATGAACTCTTGCTCCCGTGGGTCAACGTTTTTCTTAGCGCTCCATTAACAGCTCTTGTGCCTGTTCTTATGGTACTTTTCGGTTTCGGAATGAAATCGATCATCATTACAACGGCACTTTTTGCAGTTTGGATCATTATCTTGAACTCTCGCGCGGGGGTAAAACAGATAAACCGCTCATTGGTAGAAATGGCGCAAAGTTTTGGAGCCTCGCCGTTTGATGCGTTCTTCAAAATTTATTTTTGGGCCGCACTTCCTGAGATATTAGGAGGAGTTCGTATTGGAGTAATCCGAGCCGTGAAAGGTGTAATTATAGGACAATTGCTAATTTCAATTGTCGGTTTCGGCGCCCTTTTCGAATTGTATTCGGCCAACTTCCTTATGGGACATTTCTGGGCAGTACTTATCGTGCTTTTCGCGCTGGCCTTTACTATCTCAGAATTCCTCGCCTACCTAGAACGCAAAGTTTCATACTACGCTGCCAAGAGGTAATGCCCTAACTTTTTTGACCAAATCTCAACTACACTAAAGGAACGGAAGTAGAAATGTTTGTCTTACTATCTCCGACAGCGACTCCGTGAGACCGTTTGCCAAATTTTCGACGATGACCGTTTTATGGACAAACAGGTCTAGGTTTATTTCGAATCTGAAGCTTGAAACTCCGCTAGTAGCGCTTCGTCAATTGTCGAGGAGGTTTGCTGGCTTCCACTAGTGGTGACAAACTCGGCTGTATGATCAATGCCGACTCCATTATTCGCAATAGATTAAATCAAGGAGTAAAAACAATGAATTTACGCGTATTGTCTACGGTGGCGTCAGCCGTTGGCCTCACAATTGGAGCAGCCTTTGCCCAAGGTACAAATGTTTCCCATCCGATGGGTTTCTTTGTTACGTCTACTGGCCTTGGCGACGGTGGAAATCTTGGAGGCCTTGAAGGCGCAGACACCCATTGCCAGAGCCTCGCCGCGGCTGCCGGGGCCGGTGACCGTCAATGGCGTGCATATTTGTCAACACAGGAAGAAGGAGAACGCGGAATTTCCGCCAGAAGTCGCATCGGTCAAGGCCCTTGGTACAATGCAAATGGTGAATTGATAGCTTCTGACCTTGATCAGCTACACATCTTGCCAAACATCTACTACCGGACTGCGGTTGACGAGAATGGAAACACAATCAAAGGTCGCGGCGATAGTCCTAACGAACACGACATTCTGACCGGTACTCAGGCAGATGGCACCGCCTACTTCCCCTGGCATGAAGGAGACAAGACATGCGCAAATTGGACATCGAATGGCGAGGGTTCGGCAACCGTAGGACATCACGATCGCCATGGCGGGGGAAATACGTCTTGGAACGCAGCTCATGGTAGTCGCGGTTGTTCTCCTGACGCGCTTCGGGCCACCGGTGGAAATGGCTATTTCTACTGTTTTGCGGCGGATTAACCTTTAGACAGATCAAATAGCTGCATCAAACACCTGATTTGTTTACGTGCGATTTCTGTATAACCGACTCCACTGACAAAGCTTTAAAACCACTGACGGGGGTATTCTCTTTTTGTACCCGTCCGCCTGGGGTTCGTTGCAATCATTCGCTGCGGGGTGCATGAACGTCCGCTTTCGAGGCTGGGTGGCGTAGCGGTGAAAGACGCCCGTGTGGTTGAATGTGGGGGCTTGTGGTCGGAAAACGGGACTTAGGCTCACACCAATTGAAGCCTACTCCCAATTGCCAGCTGACGAACGCCAAGTATTGGCTTCGGCATCCCAAACGCTGGCCGTGACGCATGGCGTCGGATTTATTCCGCCGCAATTGGATCCATGGATGTCCGCAACGACAACGCGTTGGTCTCCGAAGTCAACAACCTTCCAGCCTTGATTGAGCAGGGAGTGCACCTCTTCACTAACCCAAAAGTGCGACATGCATCCGCCGGTTCCGCAGTAAAGAGATGCAGCGCTCGAACATGCAAAACCGGACTCATTCAGAACCCAGTCGTGATGTAGATCTCCATCGAGGTCGACCCTTTCGACCGCGCCCCAATCTAAGTCAAACTGACCGTCGTTGAACTTCGTGCAGGCTTTTACCGCCAGATCAACCTTTGCCCGCAAACCGGAGGGAAGTCGCGAGATATCAGCCGCGAAAGCTGGTGAAATCCAAACAAGACTCGAAACCAGAAAAATGCTGGCAAACAAGCCTTTCAGTTGACGCATTTTTTGGGAAGCCAGTTGGAAGGCGGCATCAATTGCACTTATCATATCTGTAGTCCCCATATTCCAGCCAATTTGCCGAGCCTTCGCTAAATATCAGAAACTCGGACCTGTCCTCTCCAAGCAGCGCCACGACAAATCCGGCCGGCGGCTTAGAGTTTCCGAAGTAACTGTAGGCGGTCATGGCTCTTATTGAATCGCCGTTGACCGTCACTCGCGCGTCCCACTCCCCATCCGGATTGTCCAGAATTACATATTCGATCTGGCGTTTTATCGCTCCACCACCACAATAGACGATGCCTTCGGGTACCTCGTAGGAAGCTCCGTCGCTGGCATCCGTATCACACGCAGAACGAAGCGACCGAATTGCCGCGCTAGAACCTTGTAAATCAATGATTCCATAGCTGACGTCTTGGTCAATCATCGACAGATTGACCGACGCATTGGCCGCGAGCTGGTCCAGTAAGAAATCATAGTCCTGCTGACTATTGAAATTGATCTCGACAGGATAATTGTCCACGATCTGTAACGCAGCGTTATCAGCGCCAACCTGAAATGCACCAACTTCGGTTGCGCCGTTCTTCAAAAAACGAATGGAAAGCCCTTGTTTGTCCACAATGTCCTGGCTGTTCTCATATCCAGCCGGAGCAAACCGGATACGGTCACACTGAAGTTCCAGTGTCATGTTTCCGGTCTGAATAAATGCATTGGGGTTGGACCCGGAACTGAACGACCACTCCGCCGAGGCGGAAGATGCCACAGCCAGCAATAACGTTGTTGTGGCAATTGACTTGCTATTCATGTGTTCTCCTCAGCTTTAAAAGTTGCGCGTTTTTAGTCCGCTTTTTTCTCGGTCGGGTCATTCATTGCAGATTGCACAAAGGCCCGCATTGGGTCCAAGACTTCCCGCCGCAGTATGCGAACGCGACAAGAAACTTCGCTGGTTGCTTATAACCTTACAAACTGCAGAGCGTTGGAGTACCTGCGCTCCTTATTTCCCGGCCATAAAACATGTGACGAACCCCAGCCCAAAAGGCCGCTGCTTCACACATGGGGCATGGCCTGGAAGATGAGTACATGACCGCTTGGCTCAAATCCCGGTCGTTGAGACGGCGCGCCGCGTCCCTGATCGCCGCCATTTCAGCATGGCCGGTGGGGTCTTGATCCAAGACGACCCTGCTCGATGATTGGCCAATAATAACGTTGTCACGCACCACAACTGCACCGTACTTCTGATCTCCGTGGTCAATTGCATACTGACGCATCTCGAAAGCGCGCTCCATGAATTTGGCATGGTTGGGATCACTAGGTTGTGGTATCGAGTCGTCCTCACTCGCAGAAGTTTGACCCACGAAGGAGCCACACAGTCCGACTGTCACTGCGCCAAAGCCTGACGCAGCAAGAAAACCACGCCTCGCGAAAACGAATGTACTATGGCTGTCCTGCGCAATTTCACCAATCGTGTCCATCTTGCCAATATCCGTGGGATGTATTCATCTTTGTCACCACCCTACCACGAGAAGACATTGAAATCATGCCTGTTCTATCCAAGCTGCCATTGGCGCGTTTCAGGTGAAACTCGCTACTTCAGCCTGCTTGGTTGATTTCAGTCCTTTTTTCTTAGCCGATCTGCCATCTCAGAAAATCCGCGCAGTTCGGCATGTTCGAGTGGCGTAGTTCCGTTTCGATCAGCAATCGATCGGTCAGCACCCGCTGCCAACAACGCATCCAGAACTGCAAGATGATCCGAGCCGCCGTCACCAAGCACAACGGCTTCCATAACTGCTGTCCAGTGCAGATTGTTCACATGGTCCAAAGGCGCGCCAGCGGCGATTAGCCGTCGGACAATCTCTACATGACCGAGATGTGCGGCCGCTATGAGAGCCGTTCCGTCATAGGGGCTGGTTGTTAGGCCGGGATCGTTGCCTGACTCGATTGCGAGCGTCATCAATTCTGGATCGTTTGCAACGGCAGCAATAGTGACCACGTCGTAGGCCTGACCCTCAAGCGCATTCATGTCGGCACCGGCCTCAGCAAGTGCACGTAACGCTTCGTCCTCTGAAGCAAAGGCTGCCACATGAGCTGGCGTGCGTCCTCGCGAGTCCCGCGCGTTGACGTTTGCTCCCGCCGCTACGAGCTGCCGGATCACTTCTTCATTGCCGGTGTGAGCGGCTGAGAAGAGACCTTCGTAATTCGCGACCTCATCAACCGAAGGCGGCGTCTGCGCAGCGCTCGTGTTAGCGACGAGTCCTGTCACGAACGTAACTAGCAAAAGAAGAAACATGGCCAATCCTTGTACTTTCGCTCGTCAGCGATCGCTGCGCCGCAGAACAGCGCTGCACCTATGATGAAGGTATGTCTCAGCGCATCAAACATCCACAATAACGGTCAGATTTTGGCAAGCCTCACGTCGAAAGACACGTGCAAGAAGGGTTCGGCAATCTTTCCGGAAAGTTCCATTCCATCGGGAAATTCTGAAGCTGGTCGTTCCACATAGGTCATCACCAGATCGTCCCGAACGCCAAACACCGTATCCTGATCCAGATAGGGATCGTTGTCGGGGAAAATCTCGGTCACCAAAGATCGGTGGCCGGGTGCCTTGACGATATAATGCAGGTGCGAGGGTCGCCACGGATGGCGGCCACATGCCCGCAGAATATCCCCGACGGGCCCATCTGACGGTACGGTATACTCGACTGGTTTCACAGTGGTGAACGCGTACCGACCATCTTCACCAGTGGTCATCAGACCATGAAAAGAATATGTGTCCTGTTCTTCATCCTGACTGGCGTAAAGGCCATTCGGTGCCGTTTGCCAGATGTCGAGCTCAGCTCCGGCAATCGGATTGCCCTCTGTATCACGTACGACGCCTTCTGCAAGCAGCACCGTCCCACCGTAGTCGCGTTTCATGTCGCCACCGATAGGCAAAGCAGGCGCGCCAGAGACGTGAAACGGCCCCAATACGGATGAGCTGGTCGCATCAGGGCTGGAGTGCAGCATATCCACCAGCGACGACAGGCCCAGAACGTCCGAGGCCAGCACAAATTCATGCCGGTCCTCTGTTTCCACTGCGGCACATCCTTCCAGAAACGCGATTCCGGCGCGCCATTCTTCATGCGTCAGGTTGGTTTCTCGCGCAAAATCATGGAGGTGTTTGACCAGAGATCCCATGATTTCACGCATCCTCGGATCGGTGTCTTTGGACAGGTATCCCATGAACACGTCGGTGATATTGTCTTTGGTAACAGAGCGCATCTTGGCCTCCTTAAATCAGGGCAAGGCTGAGGATGGGGAATTCGATCAGAATGAACAGAACGATCAGCATCACAAACGCAAAGGGAAGTGCGCCCATGAACACGTCCTTGAGTGATATCCGGTCGTCGTTGATCGTGGATTTAATGACAAAACACGATATGCCCAAAGGTGGAGTCAAAAGCCCAATTTCAGCGCCGACAACGGTGACGATGCCAAACCAGATCAATGACATATCAATGGCTTCAGCCATGGGCAGGAACAGCGGGACAACGATCAGAATGATTGATGCCGTGTCCAGCAAAGTTCCCAGAAACAACATCAGCAGTACGTAAAGCAGCATGATCGCCCAGAAGGACGCCGAATTCCCCGCAAGCAAGTCCTGCAACTGATTGGGCAGCCCCGCCAGCCCCAGCATCCGGCTATAGATCGACGCGGCCGTGATTAGGAACAGGATCGCAGCCGTGATATGACCGGTCTCTAAGAGCGCGTTCCAGAATGCCTTCGGAGACATGGACTTGCGCAATACTGCGATGATCAGCGCAACCAGCGCCCCGGCTGCACCTGCCTCAACCGCCGTTAGCCATCCTGTGTAGATCCCGCCAAGCACGATGGTGATGATGAACACTGTCGGCAGGGTCTTGGACGCGACCTCGCGCCCGGACATCCATTCGGTGTCGTCGACGACCCGCCCTCCAACGAACGCCGGCGTGAATCGCCCCATGACCCAAATCGCGCCGACATAAGCGATTGCCAGCATAATCCCTGGAATAACCCCCGCCAGGAACATATCCCCTACGGACTGTTCAGCGACGAAGGAATAGATAATCAGCATAGCAGAAGGCGGGATAATCATGCCTAAAACTGAGGACCCAGCCACCACGCCGACGGCGAAGCGCGGATTGTAAGACTGCGCCATCATTTGAGGGACCGAGACTTTGGTGAATACGGATGCCGACGCAATTGACGACCCTGTAACTGCGGCAAAGACGGCGTTGGCTCCAACGGTTGCCATTCCAATACCGCCTTTGACCTTGCGAAACCGCATTGTCATGACTTCATAGATGTCCCTGCCCAACCCGGCCTTTGAGACGATGAGCCCCATGAAGGTAAACAGGGGAATGGTCGCGAAACTGTATTCCATCGCACTGTCGCCGACCGCAACTTTCAGCAGGTTGAGCGCAAGCGTGAAGTTGTCCCGCATCAGCCAGATCGACACGAACGAAACCACGCCCAGAGCAATCGGAATGTATACGCCTGCGTAAATCAGAAAGACAATGGCGACGACCGAGATCAGGCCAATCTCAATCGGCGTCATTCTGCAGCCTCATCATGTTCAGGGGTGCGGACAAGTTGCGGGCGGTCCTGCGCCGTGACGACCTTGAGCAGGAAAATCATGCAGGCAAGCGCAGTGCCGCACGCGATGACCAATTTGACCGGCCACCATGGGAGTGTGAAAAGACCCGGAACTCCGAAGTAGTCCTGCGTCTCCCACATATGAAGAAATTCAGGGAAGGTCACATAGGCAATCAATGCCATGAAGATCGCTGAGATGGCGTTTATGATGCGCCTCAGGTTTGCTGTCAGGCCGGGGCGGCGGTGGTGCATCAGGTTCAGGAAACCGTCCGAACGTGTCAGCCGGTCCACTCTGACCACGTCGGCCAATTGCAGAAAAACAATCATCACGACCGAAAACTGCACCATTTCGTAAGTGCCTCGAAGCGGAGCCGAAAACAGCCCGCGCGCAACGACGTCGACATTCAGAATGACCACCAATGCAAGGACGACGAGCGTGCCCAAGGCGTTGGCAGTGATTGCAAGCGAATTGGCGACCCGCGACAGGACGGCAACTGCGGTCTTCAGCATGTCTGGTCCCTTTCTCGGGTCGCCGAACGATTATTCGGCCGTCCAGTCGCGCACACCAGTGAAACCGGCATCCTGAAGCTTGCCGAGATAAGCGGCCAGCATATCTGTACCCTGCTCGCCGTTCTCATTCAGCGTTGCTGCCCATTCCTGCGCAACATTGGGCATCGAATTTGCCCACGCAGCGCGGTCTTCGTCCGAGATTTCAATGATCGATCCGCCAGCTTCTACAAAGGCATCTCGTGACGCTGCGGCTCGATCCATTGCAATGCCTGCCACGTGGTCACGGTAATCGATAGCCACGGCCTGGAGTACGTCTTTGACCTCGTCGGGCAGATTTGCCCAGTAATCGGCGTTGACGGTGACTGTTTTTGTATTCACCGCGCCAAGGTCTGCCTTCAACATGTAAGGGGCTACTTCTACGATTTTGAACGTCTTGGAAGCTTCCGGCCAAATCATCACGCAATCGACAAGGCCGGTTTGAACCATGTTGTAGAAATCAGTGAGGCCTCCGCGAACACCAGCCGCGTCCTTGATACCCTCGAGATATCGCAGGTTCAGGCCGGCACCCGCGATCTTGCGTCCTTCAAGGTCTGCAACTTTCTCGACCGGCTCTGAGCAGAACATCTGATATGTGTCGAGCACAACGCCCGTCGCCAGATAGACCTGATTTTGCGCAGCGAACTCATTCTGCATAGCCGGGTATTCTCGCGCGATCTCGTCAACTGCCTTGGCCACTGCGCGGGCATCCGACGCAACGAATGGTGTCGAGCCCGAGATCCCCTGGCTAGGCAGCTTGGATGAATGGAAGATGGTTGTGACGATGCCAATGTCCCCCAAACCCAGCTGTATGCCTTCCAGAACACCTTTGGGTTTCACGATTGAACCGCCATAGTTCTCCTGCCAGTTCATCTTGTAGTTGCCGGACTCGGCCAACCGCTTATCCACTTCGGGAATAAAAAAGTTTGTGAATTCTTTCACCCACAAGGCCCGATCCGGGTAACCATCAATTACGACGGCTGAAATGGTCTCTTCTGCCGCAACTGACAATGCCATAGTGCTTGCCACGGCAACACCCAGCAGATTGCGCTTGGTCCAGTTTTTCATTGTCTCTCCTCCCAGAAAGATGGGTCTTTCAATTTCCACTAGTTTGCTTTGACCCAGTTGACGGTCAGGTCGGTGCCTGCCGCTTCGAACAGTTTTGCGATGGCGCAATACTTGGTTGTTTCGTTGCCCACACGTGTCAGCTCATCCTGACTGCTCGGCGTCTCACAATTCACGGTGAGTTCAATTTCGGGAAACGGAACATCAATCTCTTCTTCCATCAGGACACCGCGCCGATCCAGCCTGCATTTCGCGTCGATTGTCACAGTGCCAAGATCAATTCCCAAACGGCGCGCGTTTTTATGCCCGATGACGTTGGTGCAGGCGATCAGCGCTACCATCGCGGTTTCAGTCGGAGACGGACCAAGATTTGTCCCGCCCCGCTCGACTGGTTCGTCGATAACCATATCCAGATCGCGTATTGGTATCTCAGTGCGCGCATGTGTCGGGCACCGCGCTGTCGTGCGGTAAGTCACGACGGGTTTCACTTTCATACCCACGGCAGCGCTTCCTCATGCATAAGAACAAACCTTTTCAAACGGAAATCGTGGAAGTTTGTGGAACAAACCTGTTTCATCGGCGTAGCCCAGATTGCAAAGAAAGTTCGACCTGAGCGTCGTGCCCGCGAAGAATTCCTCGTCGACGATCTTGTTTGAAAAACCCGACATGGCACCAACGTCCAGCCCGACGGCCCGGGCTGCGATCATGAAATAGGCACCTTGCAGAGTACCGTTGCGAAACGCAGTGTCGGCCACGTATTCCGGATTGTCCACAAACAGGGGCCGACGATCTTCGTGCGGGAAAAGAAAGGGCAGTTCCTTCCAGAACTCCATGTCATACGCAATGATGGCAGTAACCGGAGCGTCCATCATTTTAGGCACGTTCTTCTGTTTCAACGACTTGGCAAGCCGCTCTTTACCCTTGGCACTTTTCACGAAAACAAAGCGGGCAGGCAATGTGTTCATGCTGGTCGCGCCGTTGATCGCGATGTCGTATATCTCTTCAAGCAATTCGTCAGAAACTGGCTTGTCAGTCCATGCATAGTGGGACCTTGACTCGCGTAAGATCAGGGCGATCGCATCATCCGACAAACGGGGAATACGTTCGCGCAGATCGCGATGATCTTGCTGCGCTTTGGCGCGAAGTGCATCCAATTCTGCCCCGGTTGGTGCGCTCATGCTGCGGCCACTTTAGACTTGGCGTCCTTTTCGTCGATGACGGGGCTGGCGCATATGCCGATGCCCTCAATCTCGACCTCGACGGTTTCACCCGGCTTCAACCAACGTGGATTAGGCTTTTTGGCGTGACCAACACCTGGTGGCGTACCCAACGCAATCAGATCACCGGGCTCGAGAGTGGTATATTCCGAGATTGTCGCGATGACCTGAGGAACCCCCCAGATCATGTTGGCGGTGTTCGAGCTTTGCAGGATTTCGTCCCCCACACGGCTTTCGATTTTCAGGCCGGATGCTCCTTCGGGCAAGTCTTTAGGCGTTACGGTGAAAGGGCCGATCGCACCCGTGTCATCGAAGTTTTTGCCGGGCGTCCATTGAACTGTTTTACGCTGATAATCCCGCAGCGACCCATCGTTAAACACGGTGTAGCCAAAAACATAATCCAGCGCGTCCGCTTCCGAGATATGGCGGCCACGTTTTCCAACGATCAACATAAGCTCGGCTTCGTAGTCGAGTTTCTCGGAACAGGCTGGCCTCACCATAGGCTGCCCTGCCGCCATGATTGAGTTTTTCCCTCGCATGAAAAGTGTCGGGTACTCCGGTATATCGTAGCCGCCCTCCTTGATGTGGTCGGTGTAGTTCAACCCCATGCAAATAATCGTGCCAGGTGCCGCCACGGGCAAGGCTGGCACAATAGAAGACACGGCCACTCTGTCTGCTTCGGCGATTTTTTCGGCCAGTGAGTCGGCCAGTTCCGGATTGGCTATCAAACCCATCAAATCGAAACCGACGGCGGGATCCAAAGCCGTTAAATTCACAGCGTTTTCACCGCTCACGACAAAAACCGCTGTGCCTTCCGAAGTCTCTCCCACTAGGTATTTCATTTTCACCATCCATGTCAGTTCGCTTGATTTTTGCCGACTATTTTGTCATATGTCAAATAATATCGATATTTTGAGGAGACGCCAATGGTTGCTTGGGCAGACTACAAATCAGAAGCGAAAGGCCGGGGCGCACTTGCTTTGGAGCTTTACGTTGCGCACAGCACACCTGCCAAAGCGCCGGAAGACGTAAAGACATCTCTTCCAGATCATCTGGCATATCAGGCACAGCTTGAGCGTTCCGGGCAGTTGGCTTTTGCTGGGCCAATGTCAGATGAATCCGGTGAGCATATGCAGGGGATGGGTCTCATCATCTATAGGGCAGACTGTCTCGAAGCCGCCCGAAAGCTGGCAGAAGATGACCCGATGCACAAAAGCGGGGCGCGCAGCTTTGTGCTTCGGCGATGGATGATAAACGAAGGCTCACTGAACATCTCAGTCGGACTATCGACTGGAATGAGCGCTCTTAGCTAAGAGCTCCCATGAGATTGCGCCACGAAGAAGGGAAAGTCAGACATGGACGCCATGCTTGATACCGAGGGCAAAGAGACATCCGCCACTCATGGTGCGTATCGAAGGCTGAGAGCAATGATCCTGACTGGCGAGCTGCCGCCCGGTCAAAAGCTTAAGATCGAGCAGCTCCGCGGGCTGCTGGACACCGGCGCAAGCCCGGTTCGCGAAGCACTAAGCCTTTTGACATCGGACATGTTGGTGGAAAGAATTGACCAGCGCGGTTTCAGGGCGGCACCGGTAAGCAAATGCAACTTCGAGGAAATCCTTCTGTTGCGATGCAATCTTGAAGAAACCGCGTTGCGCGCGTCCATCGCCAATGCAGACTCAGCCTGGGAAGATAGGCTAGTTTTGCGGCACTACCACATGAAAAAGGCGGGCCAAAAAGGGGCGCACGACTTTGAAGACGCACACAAGGCTTTTCATATGGCCTTGTTGGACAATGCGAGGCTTCCTTTATTGTTACGGTATTGCTCGCAGCTCTACGACCTGAACATCCGCTATCGTTATCTGGCGGCTGGTGTGTCGAGTTACAAAAAGCGCGATATCAACGCAGAGCATCAGGAAATTCTAGACGCGGCACTGGATCGCGACGCAGAAGGCGCTAAGCGGCATTTGCTCGATCACTACCGTCGAACCGGTGAGTATCTGAGCAGTCAGATGGAGTCATGAAATGCAGCGGAACTGGTTTCTGGGCGATCTGCTTGATCAATTGTTCGACCGCCCCGGCAAGAAGCGGGGAAAAGATGACAAGCGATCCATATCAGAGCTGTGTGAAGCACTCTTGTCAGCAGAGGGTGAAGTATCGGGCTTCGTACTCGCATCCACGATCCTAGATCGATACCAAACCTTAGACGACCCGGAAAAACTGGACTTCTTCACCTATTTGAATGACCAGCTTGAGTTAGACGCGGATCAGCTTTCTGAAATGGCGCGCCGCTACGCCAAAGATAGAAGTGTCGATCTTTATAAAAGGCTTAGCGAGGCCGCCGAACCCCGACGGCAAGAACTGCTGCGCCGGCTGAATCAACCTTCTGGCGCGACGCATGAGCTTGTGGCAATGCGCGTCGCCCTGTTGAGTTTTCTCAGATCCAACCCCGAACTCAAACGCACAGATGTAGATTTCGTGCATTTGCTGCGAAGTTGGTTCAACCGGGGTTTTCTTGTCCTCAAACAAATCAGTTGGGATACACCAGCCCGCGTTCTGGACAAGATCGTTGCGTATGAGGCGGTTCATCAGATTAACGATCTAGACGACTTGCGGCGCAGGCTTTACCCGCCCGACCGTCGCTGTTTCGCGTTTTTTCATCCAGCAATGCCGGATGAGCCGCTGATTTTTGTCGAAGTTGCTTTGACGGCTGAGATTCCGAACGCGATTGATATACTTTTGTCCGAAGTTCGAGAACCGATCGAACCCGAACAGGCAAAAGTCGCAGCGTTCTACTCAATTTCAAACTGCCAACGAGGTCTATTGGGTATCAGCTTTGGAAACCTGTTGATCAAACAGGTTGTGACGGAACTCTCGCGCGAGCTTCCGGGCCTCGACACATTTGTGACCTTGTCTCCGATACCGGGGATGATCCGGTGGTTGGCTGGCGAAACAGGGCACCCCGAGCATGGCCATGCCGCTGAAGCCGTACTTGCGGGAACAGCCCCTCCGCAGGACGTTCGGGCGATGGCCGCCCGATACCTGTTATTCGCCAAGCGCGAAGATGGGATGCCGCTGGATCCCGTGGCTCGCTTCCACCTGGGTAATGGGGCCGAGCTTCATGAACTGCACGCCGAGGCCGATCCGTCGCAGAACGGACGATCCCAATCCGGCGGCGCAATGGTCAATTACCTCTACGATTTGAACAAGACAGAACGTCACCACGAAGAATTTGCGACTCACGCCACCATCGAAACCTCGCGTTCCGTGCGCGCGGCTTCAACCGCAGCACTTGCGGTCAGACCAAAGGAAAATACAGCGTGACTAACACTCTCTACGACAGCTTGTTTGCCAACCACGCGGGAAACAAGGCTCCGTTTCTTCAACTCGATGACGGTCAGTTGGTGTCATATGACGCGTTTCTGAACCGTGCCGCGCAGATCGCGCATGTTTTGAAGAACAGCGGAGTTTCTCCAGGAGACCGCATCCTTGTGCAGGCCCCAAAGCTGGCTGATACAATCGCGCTATACGCTGCTGCGGTTCAGGCAGGCGCTGTCTACCTGCCGCTTAATAATGCCTACACGTTGGCAGAATTGAAATATTTCATCGCCGATGCTCAACCTTCCATGATCGTTTGCGACAGCACCAACGAAATTGAGATCGGTAAACTGGCGACTCGCTTTGGCGCAAAGCTGCTGACCCTCGGCCGCGATACTTCGAGCCTGAGCCGCGAGGCTGACGCACAGCCCTGTGAGTTTGAAACCGTGGGTCGCGCCCCGGATGACCTTGCAGCTTTGCTTTATACGTCGGGAACCACGGGTCGCTCCAAGGGCGCAATGCTGAGCCATCAGAATCTTTTGTCTAATGCCCAAACTCTCGTGGAATTGTGGGGTATCACCAACACCGACCGTTTGATTCACGCGCTGCCGATCTTTCACACGCACGGACTTTTCGTAGCGATGAATACGTCGCTGCTCGCCGGTGCCAAAGTTCGGCTGATGGAAAAGTTCGACGCAAGCGCTATCGTGGAGGAATTGCCCAAGTCGACCCTTCTGATGGGGGTCCCAACTTTCTACACCAGATTACTGGCAGATGACGGTTTCACCAAACAGATCACACGAGGCATGCGCCTGTTCATTTCTGGTTCAGCCCCATTGCTGGCAGAAACCCATCTGGCGTTTGAAATGCGTACAGGCCACCGCATCCTAGAGCGCTACGGCATGACCGAAACGAATATGAACACCTCGAACCCCTATGGAGGTGAACGCCGCGCGGGAACCGTCGGCATGGCTCTGCCTGGCACCGAAGTGATTGTGACCAACCCTGAAACCGGGGACCCATTGCCACTGGGCGACGTAGGAATGATCGAAGTACGTGGGCCCAATGTATTCAAAGGCTATTGGCAGATGCCCGAGAAAACGGCGGCGGAACTACGTGAAAACGGCTTTTTCATGACCGGTGATTTGGGTCAATACAGCGAGGATGGCTACCTGTCGATTGTGGGCCGGTCAAAGGACCTTATCATTACCGGTGGTTACAACGTCTACCCCAAAGAAATCGAAGACGTCTTAAACGACATCGATGGCGTTCTGGAATCGGCGGTTTTCGGGATCCCCGACAACGACTTAGGGGAAAAGATCATCGCCACTCTGGTTGCTGAGCCAGGCGTAAAACTTGACACGGATCAGATTGCGGCAACCATCAGGGAAAGGCTCTCGCGCTTCAAACATCCGCGTCGCTACGAACTCGTCACGGAATTACCACGAAACACTATGGGGAAGGTTCAAAAGAACGTGCTACGCGAACAGCACGCTAAGAAGGAACCGTTGCCGGCTGCATCCTAATAGACCTGCCTAGAAACTCTAACAAACCAAGATGTTTTATACGGCAATACCACCCTTCGGACTGCCAAACTCGTTAAGAGATTCGCAATTGGTACGGGAACAGCAACATTAGGCCAAATCGGTTTTCAGGTTCGTCGCGATTATTCGACGATTGGACCTGCGTCGAATTTAGCTACGCGCCTATGTGAAGAAGCAAAAGATGATCAGATATTGATTTCTTAGGGGACTGCCCACCAGATTGATTTTGACCTGCGTCCGGCTGGCCCTTTCAGTTTGAAGGGCACTGGCGGCTCCGTCGTCGCTTTTGAGTTGTGAGATTTTTGTTCAAATTATTGACCGCATTGGGCTCAACGCAGTCACCTGACGGATTTACTCAGATAACCGGTTAGCGGTTTTGAGCGGACGTTCACCCCCGAAAACTCGGAGTTTCGCCCAGGAACGACGGCTCTCACCAAAAGCGGTCGCTCTTCCGAATCTTGGCTACGACCGGCTTGCGGACGAAGCTGACTTTAACTCAAACCCGCGGTCTTGAGGTTTTGAACAAGTTTTTTGCTTTGAGTATCGTTTGCAAAATCGGCGCCAGGCCAGGTGGCTATATCGAATTCCGGATGTACCCTCCTGATCTCCTCGACTTGCGCTTTGGCCGCTGCCTTTTCACCAGATTCCATGAGAGCGCCAAGCAGATACGGCCTGGCGAAAGCTGAGTTCGGTACGAGATCTACTGCCTCTCTAAAAGTATTGATTGCTGTCGGATATCTACCTTGCAAGTACTGGCACAATCCCAAAACCGTCACGTACCACATCGGCGGAATGGGCGTACTTGCAATCGCCCGTTGAACAATTTCTTCTGCTTCATCCGGATGACCGGAAAGAACCAGCGCATACGCGCTATTTGCTGCAATTTCAGGGTTTCGCGGATCGGCTGCAAGGGCGTCACGCGCAGTCATTGTTGCTTTCTTGAATTCCCCGGCAAACGCCTGTGCAAGACTGATCACGTTTAGCGAGTGAGTAAATGCGGGGTTGATATCCAATGCCTTCTGTGCCGCATTCATTGCATTTTCCAGGATCTCTGATTTGGGGAGCGTACGGCGGCCCATCATATAGTCCCCAATATATGAATCAGCCAACTCACCCCATGCGGCCGCGCAATCAGGATCAATCTCGAGCGCCTCGCGAAGCAAACGTCTCGCCTCCAAGTTATCTTCTTCGATCAGTGTGTTAACCAGAACATCTGCCCTCATCAGCTTGTCCCAGACCTCGTAGCTGTCGGTAAATTTCGCCAGAACGCGGATTTTTTCGCCTTCGCTCAGTTTTATTCTCATCTCGACAGTGATCTGCAGGGTTATGTCGTCCTGAACTGAAAAGACATCTTCGGCATTTCGGTCATAGTTTTCAGACCAGTATACTCGGCCGGTCAGCTCGCCGATGAGGCGTGCGCTTACGCGAATACGATTCTCTATTTTGCTTACAGAACCGACCAGCGCATAAACCTCTTCTTGATAGGCGGTTCTTGCGGTTTCGTCATATCGAACGGCGCCCTCCGACAAGCCCTGTGGAAGCACGACTACTTCCAGATCTCGGATCTGAGACAGCGCCGTCGTGATGTGTTCGCAAAGCCCTTCTGCGAAATACCTATTGTTTGCTTCAGGGGACAAATCTCTGAACTGGTACACACGGACCTTGGATCGGGATCCTTCAGGCAAAGCCTTTTCAGCCACTGGCTGTTCGGAATAATCCTTGTCTGGTACGGCTTTTTTCCTGGCTTCATCAAAAATCGCTCGTGTTTCGGGTTCGGGCCGAACGCCAAGCTCTTGTTGAAGCAAAGCATCTAACTTGTTGTAGTGACGCAGCACTGAGTTTGCTTGGCCAATAGCAAGTAAGGCGACCATGTAACGACGCTGGGAAACTTCATCTAACGCGTTGAGTGCGACCAGCTGTGACAAGGCGGCAGCTGCTTTTTTCATGTCCTTTGCATGTTCCGCTTGCGTGGCGATGTCCTCGACATACGCGCCAACAAGAGCTTCAAACCTAGATTGTTCGGTTGTACGCCAGACGTCATAGTCGCTTGAGATTCCGGTTAAATCATCAAGGAACATTTCACCGTTCGCGAAAGGCACCTGTCGGAGCAAACTTTCGTCAGTAGAGGTGCTTTCTAATCTTTGCAGATCTGTTTCAACGTGCTTTGAATTCAACGTGATCGTATCACGATTTACTGACAGGACATCGAAACCGGAAAGCGCTTTCCTGATCATGCTGACCGATTGGCGAAGGCTCGCGCGTCCAGCACCATCGACTGCACCGGGCCAAATCAACTCCACCAAGCGTTCTCGCGCGATGGGGCGGTCAAGATGCGACCCAAGAAATGCGAGCACGGCCCTGTCCTTTCGCCCAGAAAGCGAAATGACCGTTCCTTGGCCGTCTGTCACTGAAAACGCACCAATGGATCGCATGCTTAAAATCTTCTTGGTAACCATCGCCGATTTTACGCTTCTTTGACGTTTGTTTGCCGCGCAGTTTTACGCTTGGCACTGATTGTTCGGGGACAGAATACCCAAAGTGAGGAAAATCCAAATGCTCTTCTACGAAAGACCCCGTGATATCGCCAAGCAGATGCAGGAACTCGAACAGCGTTTCGAACTTTCGGGATACGACCACAGCGACAACAGTCTCACCGGTTGGCGCCGCGAATTGGTGGAGGCAAAGATCCAGCAAAACGAAGCAAATCTATCTGAAAACCTGACGAAACCTAGCCTGCTTTCACGCCTAATCAGTACGACAAGCGTTTGGTCACGCTTCAGTCTCCTCTCGACAGAATAATGTGACGACCAATCCATTGAAGAAGCGATCAAAGTTGTCCTCGTTGGAGTGTCCACACATACATATTTCAAAACAGTGTTCGCGAATGGGCTATTTTCATAGTCGTCGGGTCAACCGCTACATTCTTGCCTGAATTTGAGCGGGTTGACACTGCTATTAGGGACATTGAAACGTTAGAGGAAGGTCGAATGAAAATCGTAGTGAACGGTGCAAAGGCAATTGAGGATGTGCCCGGCCTGTTTCAAATTGCGGATCAGGTTGATGTCGTTGTTGCTTCAGACAGACGTAGACTGGCGGAGGCCTTGCCAGGCGCGGACATTCTACTTGGGTGGGATTTTCAGAGCCGCGATATGCAAGGTCTGTGGGAGCGGGCGGACAGCTTAAAGTGGATCCACTGGTGTGGGGCGGCGGTTGACCGGATTGCAGCGCCGGAGCTGACGGCTTCGGACATTCTGCTAACCAATGCGCGCGGCATCTTTGATGACGTTATGGCCGAATATATCTTGGCCTATATGCTCGCGGAATCCATGCGTTTGCGCGAGACATTCAAACTTCAGGAACAAAGGGTTTGGAATCCACGGATAATGTCGAAAGTTTCCGGGACAACGGCGGTTATTTTCGGTGTCGGATCAATTGGTAGAACTACTGCGCGGCTGCTGCGTTCAGTAGGGGTCAAAGTGTTCGGTGTGGGTCGGACTGCGCGGAATAGTGACCCGGATTTCGATGAGATTTTCGCATCAAGGAAAGAAGACCCCATTCTGAGCAGTGCCGATTGGGTAATCGCTTTGATGCCACTGACGCCTGATACCGTAAATTATTTCAATGCCGCTTTCTTTGCGAAGATGAAACCTAACGCCCGCTTTCTGAACTTGGGGCGTGGAGAAGAGGTTCATGAAGAATCCCTGATTGCTGCCTTGGGCCAACGGCAAATTGCCGGAGCCATGCTTGACGTTTTCTGGAATGAACCGTTGACCCACGAGCGAGCGGTCTGGCACGCTGCGAACATCGTTATTTCCCCGCATTCAAGCAGCTACTATGCTGAGTATGAAGAGGATATGGCTAGGCAATTTCTAGAAAACTTTGATCGCTTTACGCACGGCAAAACTCTGAAGAACGTCGTCGATAAATCGCTGGGCTTTGTGAGGTCTGGCACGTGACGCTCAAGTCCGCTTGGTCCTCAACTCAGACATAAATCTACCAAATTTCGCTACGCTTTGCACGAAATACCGCTTTCGCTAACGTTGGCTGAGACAAAACCTCGCTCACTCATGGCCGGTTTTTGAAAATTCTTACAGCAACTCGATCCCGATTAACCGGGCGGCTAACAACTCAGCGCAAAGAGTTTTCAAAGCGATCGGATGACTCACAATGATGGCGCCCACTAAATGCCGCTCAAGAGTCATTTTCATTACTCATGTTTCTTTTTATGAAACTCCAACGCCATATCGTCCAGAATACCGAAAGCCACCGGATAAAAATTTTCGAACAGATCGATTACTGCAGATTCCTCTGCAGGATGATGTTTGCCTTCAGCGTCAGTCAGCTGCCCCATCCGAAACACGATCTCTGTGCCTTCTTCTACAGGGACCAACTCATAAGTCTCAAGGTTTGTAAGGCCTTCGATGGACGAATTGTGGAGGATATCAGTCACGTATTCAAATGGATGCCAGTCAACAATCAGCATCTGGAAGTGAGCTGCTTCATGAACGCAGTGCAGGCGGACGCCGGCAGACGTTCGCGACGCATCCCCTTCCCGATAGGCATCCTTCAACATCATCCAGCGCATTTTGAGCCGGGGATCTGTAAGCATTTCCCAGGCCACAACCGGCGGGGCCTTCAGTAAGTGCCTAGTTGTGAACACGGCATCCTCGTCGGTAACGCGGACGGGGCCGACGATCTCCCGGTATCTTTGCCAAGCAGCCGCAAGGTCATAGACCCGCATGGGTACGTCACCAAAGTGCTCGAACTGAGCGCTGTACTGCATTAGTTCAGAGTTAATACCCATTGCCTGAAATGCATCTTCCGAGAACAGAGCGTAGCTACGGATACCGGTATCCTCCTTCACATCGGTCTTCGCCATGCGATGCACAAGTATGACGTCAGCACCGGAGATATCCTTCATCGGTCCGATCGACAGTTCTTCAAATTTTCCGTAATGCGCAAGGATCTTCAGATCGAGATCGGCTACGTTGCGACAAGCATTGCAGGGGCAGGTCGTGTTCTGCACAATGTTCCGACGGCGTTCGGCGAACGCCCGGTAAAGGCTTTCACATATGTTGAGAAAGGTTTCACCTGAAGGAAACGGCCCACTTGAATAAGCGAGAACAGCGTCACCTTCTAGCCCCCGCAACTTCATTGGGTCTTTCAGTTCACTAACAATCGCCTCAAGCAAAGAGCGGATGATTGGGTTGGCGTGTTCTAACTCTGACCGGGTTAGGTATCCTGTATAACCAGTAATATCGGCGATGAGCAGGTAACCTGTCTGTAAAGACATCCGAACATTCCCATTTGCGTTCCATCCCTTCACTGTAGCTACCGCCAGATCACCAAAAAAGCGAGTCTGCCTCTGTCCGGCATATCAAATAGACACGTCTGAGGCTGCAAAACCTGCTGTTTATTACCGGATGCAGCTAAGCAAGTGACACCGGCGCGTTTCCGTCGCTCCCCACGTCATGGAACTCTATGCGTTTGGCGGCACTTGGCGAATTGGGTTCAGCTGAACCGGCCCATGGACGAGGCCGTGTTGAAGGCTTGTGTGAGGGAGACAAAGGAACAACCAGCCTGACGAAGACGGCAAGGGATTGGGTCAGGCGGCCGATTTTTTAAACAACCACCATCTGCACGAGACCTGTGTTGAAATAGGCCAAGAGCTGCTACGGAGCGGACTTCTCAATCGCACCCCCCCAGATATACCGCCATCGTCGTATCTGGCCCTACAAGCAACCCACCCTTCGTGCCGCTGGCTGGCGATACAGGCGGCGCAGGCCTGGTGTTGGGCGTCGAGAGAGTTGAAGTCCTGATCGAGCCCTTCGTCGGAAGACTTCCTGGTGTAGATGGCGCAGCGGATCCGAGGTTTGCCCATGGTCAGGCTGACCTCTTTAGGCCTAAGAACCGCAGCCCCGACCACCGAGCGCCGGTGATGGTCCGGGTAATAGGTGACAGTGAGGTGTAGCACTTTCCGTTCCAGAGAAAGCCGCCGTCGACAACATCGACCACATGGGTCAGGCCATTCCATTCCCGGATCATCCGACAGCCGGGCTTGAGTGCGGGGCTCGGGGGGCAGGTCATCTAGTGCCGCCTTGGCAAGCCTGGCGACAAACCCTTTGGGCAGGCCGCCTCGCTCGCGTGCCTGCATTTCGAAGGCCAGGAACCGGCGCAGGAACGCGGTGCTGAGTCGTTTCGGGACGGGTGTGCCGAAGACTTAATCTCAGCCAGCGATCAGCGCCCCATGGTCCATGGTCTCGATCTCTGCCACGGTATGCCTCAACGCGCATCCTCCGGACTGCTGCTGATACGGTATATGGTCTTGTCAGTAGAACATTGCTTGAGCAGAGCAGGTCGATTGCATAGCGTTTAGGAATGACCAGCCCTGCCTCCTTCAAGTACTTCAAAACTAGCCCATAGATCATCCGCCTGGCGGTGATGCTGTACATCCGATTTCCGCTGTCACTCCGCAATGTTGAAGACCTACTGCACGAACGCGGGATCGATGTCAGCCACGAAACCGTCCGCTACTGGTGGAACAGGTTCGGCCCAATGTTTGCCTCTGAGATTAGACGCAAACGGGTCCAGCAACTTCGAGCCTTCTCAAAATGGAAGTGGCACGTAGACGAAGTATTCGTGAAGGCGAATGGCCGGCGACATTATCTTTGGCGTGCAGTCGATCACGAAGGTGCAGTGCTGTAGGTCGTTGTCACGAAACGCCGAAACAAAGCTGCAGCATTGAAGTTCCTCAGGAAATTGAAGAAGCGGCACTGTTGCGCTGAAGAAGTAGTTACAGATCGTTTCGCATCCTACAAGGCGGCGCTCAGAGATTTGGGTGAACTGACGGGCAGGTGGCTCAACAATCGAATTGAAAACTCGCACCTGCCGTTCCGTCGAAGAGAACGCGCCATGCAACGCTTCAGGCGTATGCGAAGTCTGCAGAAATTCGCCTCCGTCCATTCCTCTGTCTATAACCACTTCAACCAGGAAAGATCTCTCACCAGCCGAGACACCTTAAAGCTGCCTCGATCCACCGCTCTTGCCGAGTGGCGCGAACTTGGTGCGGGACAAAGGACAGCCTAACTGGCCTACCAGAGACGAGTTCGAATTCGTCTGACAGCACCTAGGGAAGAATCAACATTCATGCCCGAATGTCAATTTGCGCTGAACGTTCGTCAACCTTGAAGAATTCGAAACTTTCGACCCAAAGATTTTGTTGCCATTGGTCGATTTGACTATCCAGAATGGGCTCGGCGCAGATCTACTCATCACTCTCTGAACGACTAGCAGTCGAATAAGTGTCATAAAAACTGAGTACTTACCTCTTGAATTTCCCAGTGAGACTCTTTTTTGAAATAAATTTCAGTTTACTGAAATAAAAGTTGTTGACCGCTTTTGCATCTGATGTGAGATTTATTCCACACTTTGCAAGAAAATTCACGATCTTATAATCGGAATGCTTGCGGGGTGAACTGGATCGGGGAAGTGAACCCTGGTCGGTCCCTAAGCAACGGAGGAGTGCAACATATGCGAACCCTGACTTTTACATCCCGCGTGGCGGGGCTGGTCGCCTCAACAGCAATCTGGACGGGTGCGGCAATGGCCGATGGCGAGCGCATCGCGTTTTTCGTCTCGGACCTGTCGAACGTCTTTCACCAAAGCCAAGCGGCAGAAGCACAGCGCTACGCTAGTGAAAAATACGGTGCCGAGGTGGTGGTCTTTGATGGCCAGGCAGATTCTGCTGTGATGACCCAGAACGTAGACCAGGTGGTTGCAGGAGGTTTTGACGCCGCCACGCTGCATATCTGGGACGCCGAAGCTGCCACGCCGGGCGTGCGTGACGCGCTGGACGAGGGCATTGTGATGACCTCTTTCTTTAGCCCGATCACAGACACAGGTATCCCAACCGCCCGCAGCGACGAGGCAGCAGTATCCTTTGAAATGGGTGCACAGATGGCCAAAGCGTGGAAGGACGCCCACCCTGACAAGCCTATTGTCATGGTGCAGTTGGGCTGGCCAAACCACACCGAGGTGAACTCCGGCCGGACCCGCCCCTTTGTCGAAGGTGTGCTTTCGGTTGATCCCAATGCTGAAAACCTCGGAGCTCTGGACAGCTCTGCCGGTCAGGAAGCTGCCAAGCAAATCATCGTCGACCTGCTGACCCAGCGTCCGGAAGTAAACCTGATCTATTCAGAAGCGTCGAACCTGACCGTCGGCACTATGGCAGGCCTAGCTCAACTGGGTCGGGGTAAATTCGAAGACGGCAAACCCGTAACTGAAATTGTTGCCTCCGTCGACTTCGACTCAGTGGAACATGAAATGGTCTATGACCCAAATTCATCCCTGAAGCTTTCCATGGGGTTGCCCCCGGTCGAAACAGCGCAGGGGCGCATCGATCTGATCATGGATGTGCTCGACGGCAAAGTGGCGAAGACCTCCGAAACCGCGGAGGAGTTTTTCTACAAGGCTTACACGATCTCCTACTGGGGCATGGAAGAAGCAGCTGCAGAAAAATGGCTCGCGGCTCAATTCGGAGGCAGCTAATCTAATGCTGGGTCTCCGGGCAAAGGTTTGGGGACCCGCGTCAGCGGACAGGCGGAACAACAATGGCTAGCTCAACGCAAATCCCAGCGCTCGAAATTTATGAACTGACCCGCGACTACCCAGGCGTACGCGCGGTGGATGCGGTCAGCTTCGCAATCGAACCGGGCACTGTGCATTGCCTGGTCGGGGAAAACGGTGCAGGCAAGTCCACGCTGGTCAAGATGATCACCGGCGCGCTGGCCCCCTCGGCAGGATCGATGCGCGTGAACGGTAAGACGCACAATCCGACCAATCCGCAAGAGGCCCGCGACAACGGTATCGCCACCCTGTTTCAGGAATTGCATGTGGTCGACGAATTGACCGTGCGAGAAAACCTGACTCTGGGGTTGGAGGCTAAGCGCTTCGGCTTTCTCATTCGATCAGATCTCGACGACCGTGCTGTCAAAACGCTGGCGGCGATCGAGCCTTCTATTGACCCAGCGGTCCGCGTATCAAGCCTCTCGGTCGCGCAGAAACAGATCGTGGAAATCGCCCGCGCCGCCTCTTCGGGTGCAAGCGTGATCATTATGGATGAACCCACCGCCGCGCTATCGGAGCGCGAGGTTGAACGCCTTTTTGAAGTGATCCGGCGCCTGAAAGACAACGGCGTGACCGTCATATACATATCTCACAAGCTCGAAGAGATTTTCACGCTGGGTGACAATGTGACCGTTTTTCGGGATGGAAAACACATTGCTACCAAACCTCTAGTAAAGGTCGAGGGCCGCCCAGAACTGATCGAAATGATGATCGGACGCACGGTGGCTCATAATTATGAGCCGCGTCCCAACCCGCCCGGTGACGTCGTGTTGACAGCGCGAGGCCTGACCAACCACCTGCTGAAAAATGTCAGCTTTGACATTCGCAAAGGCGAGATCGTCGGCTTTTACGGCCTCGTGGGTGCAGGCAAAACCGAAATCGCCCGCGCGATTTTTGCCGCTGACAGCTATGACGGTGAGATCATATTCAAATCCCAACCTGTGGGTCATACCCCTAAAGATGCACTGGCCGCAGGTATTGCCCTGGTGCCAGAAGAGCGGCGAACGCAGGGTTTGTTCACCGCGATGTCGATCCGGGAAAACATCCCTGTTATGAACTTGCCGCGCATGTCCAAGGGGGGGGTGTTCCGCGCCGACAAGGAGGAGCGCGCGGCTCATGAATTTGTTTCTCGCTTGCGCATCGCCACGGACAGCATCGAAAAACAGACCGAGAAACTCTCCGGCGGCAATCAGCAAAAGGTTGTTCTTGCTAAATGCCTGTTCTCGCAGGCAGAACTGCTGTTGCTGGATGAACCGACGCGGGGCATCGACGTCGGTGCAAAGACAGAGATTTACGACATCATCAAGTCGCTGGCCGATCAAGATAACACGGTCGCCATCTTCTCGTCGGAACTCGAAGAAGTTTTGGGCATATGTGATCGCATTTTCCTGCTCTATGACGGCCAATTGCGCGCAGGAATCCGAAACGGAGACAATGTAGACACGGCCCAAATCCTCGACCTGGTGACAGGGGGCAGCATGCAGGAGGACGCGGCATGACCACGCTGGCTGTCTCCCCGATTACCGCGCGCAAGCATCGTCGCTTAAGCGACCAAGGTTTTATTACCGTGATGGTCGCAGTGGTTGCCGTGTTGCTCTTTCTGCTGGCCTCTGTCTTGGTTCCGAACTTCTTTCAGCTTCAGAACATGATCAATTTGGTGACCAATAACTGGGCGGTGATCTCACTGGGAGTAGGTGTCACTTTCCTGCTGGTCTCGGGTAATTTCGATCTGTCAGTCGGCGGCAATGTGGCACTTGCGGGCGTACTGTCGGTCTGGCTGGCGCAGTCAACCGGTGGCGCAAATACGCTTTCTACAGGGCTCGGCTTCCCGCTACCGCTGGCTTTGGCGGGCGCAATGGCTGGGGCGCTGGCGATCGGGGCATTGAACGCGTTTTTCGTAGTACGCCTCGGTGTGCCGTCGATCATTGTAACACTGGGCACGATGATGGTGGCGCGCGGACTCGCGCAGGTCATCACTCACGGCTCCCAGCGCAACACAAACCTGCCGGACGGTTTTGGCACGCTGGGCAACCTGACGCTTTTCGGTACGGTGAAATTGCCGGTGGTGCTGATGGGGATGCTGTTGTTGGTCGCCGTGTTTATCGAGCGCCGCATGCTGATCGGCCGCGTCACCTATTGGGTCGGTGCGAACCCGGTGGCGGCGACTCTTTCGGGCATCGACAGGGGCCGCCACGTGACGAGGCTCTATCTCTTTTCGGCCGCGATCGCAGGCATGGTCGGCATTTTGCTCGCATCCGAGTTCAAATCCGGGTTCTCGAACAGAGGCATGCTGATGGAGTTCGATGCACTTGTCATTGCACTTCTGGGCGGGGTGGCGATTGCAGGCGGTTTTGGTTCGGTTATCGGGATGTTTTTTGGCGCAATCATCCTCGCGGTGGTCACTTCTGCCGCGACGGGTTTGGTGCTCTCGCCCGACTGGCAATTCATACTCAAGGCAGTGGCGGTCTTTCTTGCCATCACAGCACAAACCTGGGCGCTGGCCCGCAGGAACCGGTGAGGGATATGACTAAGAGTTTTGCGGTGACCGGGTTCCTTAAGGACTATTACATCTACCTTGTGCTGATCGTATTGGTGGCGTTGCTGGCATCGGCTAATCTGGATCAGTTCCCTCTTTTTGAGCGGGGTAACTTCCTCTACAAACGCAACATCATCAACATTCTTCGCGTCTCGGCCCCGATCCTCGTCATCTGCGGCGCCTTTACGCTGCTAATGGTCTCGGGATACATCGATCTTTCGGTCGGATCGGCGATGAGTCTCTCGGCGGTGGTTTACGCGATGCTGGCGCTGAATGGCGTGCCCTTTCTGCCCGCTTTTGCCCTGACAATTCTGGTTGGCGTGCTACTGGGCGCGATCAACGGCTTTCTAGTTGTGCGCATGCGGATCACGCCAGTCATTGCGACGCTCATCACGCTTAGTCTTTACAAAGGCATTGCGCTGCTGCTTGTTGAAGATGGTACCTCTGCCATCAAATCTGGAGGCGGTTTGAAGATGCCGGGCTGGTTTAATTCCTATGGCCGCTCTGGGGCACTTTTGGATCTGCCAGCTTCGGTCTGGGTAGCGATTGCTGTGACATTGGCGCTGATCGTGATCCAGAAACGCGGCGTGTTGGGCAAATACGCCGCCGCCACCGGCGGCAACCCGACGGCGGCCAAGCTCTCAGGTATCAAAACCGGACGTGTGGTTTTTGGGCTCTATGTTCTGGTTGGCATATCCGCAGCGCTGGCAGGAATTGCGCGGTCGTCTTTCATGTCGTTGGGCGATCCTCTTTCCGGCGACGGGATGGAACTGACGGCGATCCTCGTTGTGTTGCTTGGTGGTACAGCGTTTTCAGGAGGTGAGGGAAAGGTACAACGTTCTTTCATCGGAGCGCTGATCATCATGTGCCTGACCATCGGTATGCTGACCATTGTGCCCGCCTACACACAAACACTGGTTATCGGCGCTGCGCTACTATTGGCCGCCGCCACCAATCACCTCGTCAGCCGAAAAGGGGGTCGGAAATGAACGCCGACAACATCAAACCGGACCAGATGCGCCTTATCGCGCAAGTGCTGACTCAGCATTTTGAGAGCGGGAAGTTGCAGGCAGATATCGCCAAAGAAATGGGCTTGTCTACTGCCAAGGTGAACCGGCTAATCAAACAGGGCCGCGAGTTGGGGATGGTTCACATAACGATAAAAAGTCCGCTCTTACGTCTCTTTGATCTTGAATGCGAAATCTCTGACCATTGGGGTCTGCGCAACTGCCTTGTCGTTCCGTCGGTCACCGGTTCTCCCGAGGCGACCCTGAATGAGGTCGGTCGGGCAGCGGCGAACCTGCTCGTGGATACCGTTCGGGACGGGGACACCATTGCGATTTCCGGCGGCAAGACCCTTTCCGCAATTGTCGAAAACCTAACCACAGCACAGGCCCATGACGTTACGGTCGTGCCCATGACGGGCGGTGTTCAGGGGCAACACTACACAGATGTCAACCACATCGCCACGTCGCTCGCGGACCGCTTGAGCGGCCGAGCCACGTTGATACATGCGCCACTCCATGCAGACAACGAAGAAGAACGGGATATGGTCATGGCGATGAAATCCGTTTCCCACGTGATGGAAAAAGCCGCCAAGGCTTCTGTCGCTCTGGTCGGCGTTGGTGCGGTGATCGGCGAAAACGCCACCTATTATGAGGCTCACCCCGTATCCGAAGAAGACCGCAAGGCGCTCTATGCTTCGGGCGTACGCAGTGAATTTCTCGGGCACCTTGTGCAGGAGGACGGCCGCCTGTCTGACAACGCATTGAATTCGCGCCTTGTCTCGCTGCCGCCGGAGCGACTGCTCAATATTCCTGTGACCATCGGCGTTGCCTCGGGACTGGAGAAGGTCGAGCCCATCATCGCCGCGCTGAACGGCGGTTACTTCAACTCACTGGTCACCGACGATGTGACCGCCGCGGCCATAATGCAAAGGGAGACAGCCAATGCTTGATAATTCCAACACCGCGCAGTTGACGCGCCCGATCGGGCAGTCGGGCATCGAAGCCACAGCGATCGGTCTTGGCACCTGGGCTATTGGCGGCTGGATGTGGGGCGGCACGGACGAGGCGCGGTCTATCCGCGCGATTCATGCAGCAATAGACGAAGGCATCACCCTCATCGATACTGCGCCTGCCTATGGGCAGGGGCTGGCAGAGGAGATCGTCGGAAAGGCCTTGAAGGGGCGCCGCGACAAGGTGGTGCTCGCCACCAAATGCGGGCTTGTGTGGCACACACAGAAGGGCAACCACTTCTTTGACTATGACAGCGGGCCGGTTCACCGATATCTCGGGCGTGACGCGATCATTTATGAAGTAGAACAGAGCCTCAAACGTCTGAATGTGGATGTGATCGACCACTACATCACTCACTGGCAGGACCCCACGACATCGATCGACGAAACGATGGAAACGCTGGAAGCCTTGAAGGTCCAAGGCAAAATCCGCTCCATCGGAGCGTCGAACACCAGCACTGACGATGTGCGGGCCTATCTTGCAGCTGGACAGTTGGACGCAGTGCAAGAGGAATACTCCATGATCAAGCGCGATCTGGAGGTAGAGATGCTACCGCTTTGCCGCGATGCAGGCGTATCTGTTCTTTCTTATTCCTCACTGGCTCTGGGTCTGCTGGGGGGGCGCGTAGGCCCCGATCGCGTGTTCCAAGGCGACGATTTGCGCAAAGATAACCCGCGCTTTTCACTCGCAAACCGTGAAAAAGTCGAGCTGCTGATGAAGGCCATTGATCCGATTGCGGAAACGCACAATGCAACACGCGCACAGATCATAATCGTCTGGACGCTGCAGCAACCGGGTATCACTTTCTCTCTCTGTGGCGCGCGCGACGAAGTGCAAGCTGCAGAGAATGCCAAGGCGGGTCGCCTTCGCCTGACTGACGCAGAACTCTCTGCGATCAGTGCTGCGGCGGCCACGCATCTCACCGAGCTGGACGGCTAAGTCCGGCCATCACCCTAACCGCAAACAACGCCGGAGGGCATCTTCCGGTGACAAGAGGATTATGCCCAATCAACGCCAAAATATGCTGGCCCACCTCGAAAACCCCCGATTTGACGCGGTGGTGATCGGAGGCGGCGTGAATGGGATCGGGGTCTGGCGAGACCTCGCCCTGCAAGGCTTGCGGGTGCTGTTGGTGGAGCGGAATGACTTTGCCTCCGGTTGTTCGGCTGCGCCGTCGCGAATGATACATGGGGGGCTGCGCTATCTGGAAAACGGTGAGTTTGACCTGGTGCGCGAGTCACTCGCGGAGCGTGATGCGCTGCTGCGCAATGCACCGCATTTGGTGCGGCCGCTGCCGACCGTAATCCCGATTGCGGGCCTGACCTCGGGCCTCTTCAATGCAGCGGCCAGCTTCTTTGGGTGGCCCGGCAAACCCGCTCGGCGCGGAGCGCTGCCCATCAAGATTGGCCTGACGCTTTATGATTTTGTCACGCGCCATCGCCGACAGACGCCCAAACACCGGTTCCTGTCCAGATCCAAAACCCGTGCCGTTTTCCCAGCCCTGACGCGCGATGCCCGATGCGCCGCGCTCTATCACGACGCCTGGATCAGTCACCCCGAGCGGCTTTGCATCGAAATGATCCGCGACACCCTGCGCGATGCACCCGACGCTGCGGCTCTCAATTACGCCGAAATGGCGTTGGTCGATGGATGCTATTACTTAACCGACTTGCGCGGTGGGAAGAAGATGCCCGTTGCGCCGAAAGTGGTCGTGAATGCCACCGGCGCATGGCTCGATGAAACGCGCGAGGCACTGGGCGCAGATGCCCCGCGAATGATCTCGGGCACCAAAGGGTCGCACCTGATCCTACGCAATGACGCACTGTTGCAGGCGCTTGCCGGGCATATGGTTTATTTCGAGAACGCAGACGGCAGGGTTTGTATCGCATTTCCCTATCTGGGCCACGTGCTCGTTGGCTCTACCGATATTCGCGTCGATGGCGCCGCTCGCACCAAGTGCGAGCCAGAAGAGCGGGACTACATCCTCGGATCCTTGCGCAGTGTGTTCCCGGATTTAACCATCGATGCAGGTC
This sequence comes from Ruegeria sp. YKSD179, assembly GCF_059612885.1. Taxonomy (NCBI): domain Bacteria; kingdom Pseudomonadati; phylum Pseudomonadota; class Alphaproteobacteria; order Rhodobacterales; family Roseobacteraceae; genus Ruegeria; species Ruegeria sp. YKSD179. Next base: position 39,993 of record NZ_JBXWRL010000033.1, read on the forward strand.
AGATCGTATTCTCGTATTCTGGCATTCGTCCGCTGCCGCAGAGTGATGCTGATTTCACGGGCCGTATATCACGGGGACATTACGTTCAGCGTCTTGACGGCGTGGTGCCGCAATTCTGCATGGTGGGCGGCAAATGGACGACCTTCCGCGCCTTTGCTGAGCAGGCCGCCGATGAGGTTCTCAGAGAACTGGGGCAAACGCGCAGGGGAACAACCTCCGACCTGAGCATCGGAGGTGGGCGCGGGTACTCGCCTACGGCCTCCCTGCCTGTGAGCGAAGCTCGCGCCACTCATCTGCTGGACCACTACGGAGCACAGGCAGAAGAGGTGCTGGCCAACTGCCCGGAGGATGACGCGCCGCTCTTCCCCGGCCTGCCGCACACACGTGGCGAAATAGCATGTTTGGCGCGCAGCGAATTTGTCCAGACTTTGTCTGACCTTGCCCTGCGCCGCACTTCTCTGGCGGTCACCGGATCGCTTACCGATGCGGTGATCGACGCGTTGGCAGATGTGCTGGCCAAAGCTCAAGATCTTACCCCCGATGAAATTGCTGCTCAGCGCGCGATGCTGGTGACAGAACTGAACACCTACCACGGGCAAGCGCTTACGCTGTCCGAAGACAAAAAAGAACGGAGTATTGAATGCGCGTAAGTCCCAAAGCCCGGATGAGCCGGATGTTCACCAATGGCGGTTGCCTTGATGTGGCGGTGGATCACGGTGTCTGCAACGAGCCCTCTTTCATGGTGGGGCTCGAAGACATGGCCGCCGTAATGGATACGCTCATCGATGCCAAACCCGACGCGGTCCAATGTGCCTACGGACAGGCGGATCTGTTGCAATCGCGCCCCGAGAAAGACAAACCCGCTTTGGTGATGCGCATCGACATGGGTAACCCTTACAATGACACGCGCCACCGGGTGATGTGGTCGATGCTGCAAAACGCCGACGAACCGATTATCGGCGCGCTTGAAATGGATGCTGCGGCTGTGGTCGTGAACCTTTTCATGCTGCCCGACGAGCCGGAGCTTTTTCGTCAATGCGTTGAGAACATCTCGCGCGTCCGTGCCGCCTGCTCGAAATACGGCATGCCTTTGATGATTGAGCCGTTGGTGATGTTATCCAATGATGTGCGCGGTGGTTATCAAGTTGACGGTAATGCGGAGAAAATCGTGACACTGGTGCGTCTGGCCTCAGAAATGGGCGCCGATATCATCAAGGCCGATCCCACAGAAAACGCGGAGGACTTCCATCGCGTGGTAGAGGCCGCACGCGTCCCTGTCCTTGTTCGCGGCGGTGGCAAGGAAGATCTGAAAAACGTTTTGATGAAATCCGCGGCACTCATGGCGCAAGGCGCGCAAGGCATGGTCTATGGCCGCAATGTCTATCAGCACGATAACCCGCGTGCGGTGGTCGCCGCTCTGATGGCGTTGATCCACAAGGGGGCTGGGGGTGAGGAAGCGTGGGAGATTTATAACAGTGTCTAAGACCTATTTTCTTGGGCTAGACGCGGGCAATACCGTCATAAAGGCGGTGTTGTTCGACGGCGCGGGTCATCAAGTGGCGATGCGAGCACTTGACGGGCAATCCTCGACCCCGGCGCCGGGACACGTGGAACGTGACCTTGATGAACTGTGGCGCAACGCGCAGGAGGTGATCCGCGGCTGTATTGCAGATGCCGGAATCGATGCCGCCCTTATTGCGGGCGTGGGCTGTGCCGGTCACGGCAACGGGCTTTATCTCCTGGACAAAGCCGGTGCTCCCTTGCTGGGCATTCAATCGCTAGACAGCCGCGCCGCCGGAGTGGCCAGCGATTTAACAGCCGCCCATGGCAGCCACCTCCATGCGCTGTGTTTGCAAAAGCCGTGGCCGTCGCAAACGCCCACGTTGCTGGCCTGGGTCAAACAAAACCAACCCGAAATCTACAAAAGGGCGGGTACGCTGCTGCTTTGCAAAGATTTCATCACATACCACCTGACAGGTGAGCAGGTCAGCGACATCTCTGACATGTCTGGCTGCGGCCTGACCCGCATGCCCGACGCCGCCTATGCCGACGAACTCCTCGAACTTTACGACCTCAGCGACGCGAAACTTCTGCTGCCGCGCCTGCTGGCGCCGTGCGACATCGCAGGCCATGTGACCGCGGACGCTGCCGCCGCAACCGGGCTACTGGCTGGAACGCCAGTCATTGCAGGCTTCTTTGACGTGGTCTCCTCTGCGTTGGGCTCAGGCGCGGGACGCCCTGGCGATGCGTCCATCATCGCGGGCAGCTGGAGCATCAATCAGGTTTTTTCCGCTGCGCCTGTGGTCGATCCGGGTGTCTTCATGGTCTCAGCTTTCGGGCCAAGCTGTTTCGTGAACATTGAAGCCTCTGCAACCTCTGCAGCCAATCTGGAATGGTACGTGCGAGAGTTTGTCGAACGCGGTCAACACCACGACGACCCGTTTAGATATGTGAATTCCAAAGTGGGCGAGGTCGTACCCACCGGCGATGATCCTTTCTTCCACCCATTCCTCTATGGCTCGGGACAGGGAGCAGACCATCGCGCAGGCTTCTATGGCCTTGCGGGATGGCACGGTGAAGGCCACGTTCTTCGCGCCCTCTTCGAAGGCATCATGTTCGAACATCGCCGACACATTGAGGCATTGCGAAACGCCGGCGTCAGTTTCGATCGCGCGATCCTGTCGGGCGGTGGGTCCCGCAGTCCGCATTGGCCCCAGATGTTTGCAGACAGCTTGGCTGTGCCGATCACAGTGGGTGAGGCCCGCGAAACCGGCGCGTTGGGCGCGGCGATGGGTGCCGCCATCGCTACGGGCCATGTGGCGAACTACGACGCGGCAATCGCCCTGATGACCCGCCCGTTCGCCAAGCTCGCGCCAAACCCGGCCATGAAATCGCACTATGACCGCCGCTATGACATTTATCTGGACCTGACTGCCGCTCTGCGCGGGTTCTGGTCCCGTTTGCAATCGGAGAAATGACCCATGAAGGCCGTTGGCTTCCTCAATTCCTTGCCCGTTGATCATGCCGACAGCCTGATCGAATTTAACTTGCCCGACCCTGAGTTACGTCCGGCCGACCTGCTGGTCGCAGTGGAGGCGATCTCGGTCAACCCCGCTGACGCAAAGCGCCGCATCCGCACCGCGCCAGACGAGGCGTTGGAGGCGCCAATGATCCTTGGTTATGACGCCGTGGGAACCGTAGAGGCTGTGGGCCCGGATGTGACCGGCTTCAAAAGAGGTGACCGCGTCTGGTACGCGGGTGATGCCGGTCGCGATGGGTCTAATGCCGAATTGCAGGCCGTGGATCATCGCATTGCATCACTCGCGCCGACCTCGGTCAGCCCGACAGCCGCGGCCTCGCTGCCGCTGGTTACGCTGACCGCGTGGGAAGTACTCTTTGACCGCTTGCAAGTCCCGCAGGACGAGACCCGTGCTTCAGTGCTTGTCATCGGTGGAGCAGGTGGCGTCGGCTCCATCACGTTGCAGCTTTTGCGCAAACTGACTGGGCACGAGGCGATCGCCACCGCCTCACGCGATGACAGCGCCGACTGGTGCCGCAAGATGGGAGCACATGAGATCGTGGACCACCGCGACCTGGTCGCCAACACACGCGCAAACGGGCGTGAATTCGTCGATTACATTGCTCATTACAACGGCCTCGATCTGCATTGGGATGCGATGTGCGACCTGATCGCTCCGCAAGGTCGTATCAGCTCGATTGCGGAAACCCCCGAGAAACTCGACCTCTGCGCGCTGCAGGGCAAGTCCGTCGGCTTTATGTGGGAATTGATGTTCACACGTTCCATGTTCGGCACGCAGGACATGGCCCGTCAGGGCGCAATCCTTTCCCGGATGGCGCGTATGGTGGATGACGGCATAATCGCGTGCACGGCAACGAAGTCGCTTCAAGGATTCTCGGTGGAAACGCTCAAAAACGCGCATCGAATAATCGAAACCGGTGCTATGATCGGCAAACTGACAATTACTTTCTGAGGCCGCAGATCATGGCTGAGACGACGCTCGACGGGCGCTACGACTATATCATCATCGGAGCTGGCACCGCGGGTTGCGTATTGGCGAACCGACTCAGCGCCGACGCCATGAAACGCGTTTTGCTGTTGGAGGCCGGCGGGCGGGACAACTATCACTGGGTGCATATCCCGATTGGATACCTCTATTGCATCGGCAATCCGCGCACGGACTGGATGATGAAAACCGCTGAAGAGTCCGGCCTGAATGGACGCGCATTGGTCTACCCGCGCGGCAAGGTGCTGGGCGGCTGCACGGCAGTCAACGGCATGATTTACATGCGCGGGCAGGCGGCAGATTACGATGGTTGGCGGCAACTCGGAAATCCCGGCTGGGGTTGGGACGACGTACTGCCCTACTTTCAACGCTCCGAGGATCACCACGCCGGCGATAACGACATCCATAAATCTGGTGGCGAATGGAAGGTACAGCCGCAGCGCTTGGAGTGGGAAATCCTGCGTGCCGTGCAGGAAGGGGCACGCGAATTCGGGATCGAACCCTGTGCCGATTTCAACGATGGCAGCAACGAAGGCTCGGGCTTCTTTGAGGTCAACCAGTCCGGCGGTGTCCGCTGGACCACGGCAAAAGGTTTTCTGCGTCCGGCAATGGGTCGCAACAATCTGCGCGTGCTGACCGGGGCGCAGGTTGACGCGCTGGTGCTGGAAGAAGGCCGCGCTTCAGGTGTTCGCTTTACCAAAGGTGGGCAGACCCAGCTCGCCCGTTGCGACGGAGAGATTGTCATGGCTTCAGGTGCGATCAACACGCCAAAACTGCTGGAGCTTTCCGGCATAGGCCAACCTGATCGCATCTCAGCTCTTGGACTAACGCCTTTGGTGGAGTCGCAAAACGTAGGCGAAAATCTTCAGGATCACCTGCAAATCCGCACTGTCTACAAGGTACAGAATGCGAAAACTTTGAATACGCAGGCGAACTCCCTGTGGGGCAAGGCGCAGATGGGATTGGAATACGCGCTGAAACGTTCGGGGCCGCTGTCCATGGCACCCAGTCAGTTCGGAATGTTCACCAAGTCTGACCCATCGCTCGCAACGCCAGATCTGGAATATCACGTGCAGCCGCTCTCGACTGATCGCCTGGGCGACCCGCTGCACCCGTTCCCAGCTATCACGATGTCGGTCTGCAATCTGCGACCGCAAAGTCTGGGCACGTGCCACGCCACCAGCCCGGACCCGTCTACCCAGCCTGAGATCAAGCCGAATTACCTCTCGACGCATGGCGACAAACAGGTCGCGCTGGCTTCGGTTCGGCAGGCACGTGAAATCATGACTGCCAAGGCGCTCGCACCCTATTCAGCCGAAGAAATGCTTCCAGGGCCGCAGGTTGAAAGCGATGCCGACATGCTGCACGCCATTGGAGACATTGCCACGACAATATTCCACCCTGTGGGAACTTGTCGAATGGGGTCGGATCCACAGTCGGTTGTGACGCCGGACTTGCGCGTCAGGGGTGTTGCTGGTCTGAGAGTGGTGGATGCTTCCATAATGCCACGCATCACATCGGGGAACACTGCATCACCCGTCATAATGATTGCGGAGAAGGCTGCAGATATGATGTGCGCAGCCGCAAAAGCTTAGGCGCTGATAAGAATAAACCCTTAGCCAACAGTGATCGGCAATTTCAAGCGTGTTTCAACCAAGAATGAATTTTTGGTGAGGGTTAAAGGCCGTGACGAGCTGCAGTGCAGCGCGCAAACCTAGGATCAACGGCTGCTTTGGGCTCAAGGCAGTCATCAGAGTCTTTCAGTCGGATGACGGCTTAGGATCGGATAGCGGTCATTGTTGGTGGTCATTCCGAGGAATATCGCCTGAAGGTCTGCATTGAACGGCAGCGGACGTTCGCCGAATTTTCGCGAGCGACCGCAATGCGGACAAAGCTGCCGCTGAACCTAGCGCAAAAAAGTCGGTTATCTGCTGCCTAGCAGGTGTCTCACTCAGACTCGCCGGGCGATCATGTCGGCAGCTTTTTCAGCAATCATAATTACCGGCGCGTTGGGATGTCCGGTGTTCATTTGCGGCATCACAGAAGCATCGGCAACGCTCAACCCTTCAAGCCCGTGCACCTTCAAGTCGGGAGCTACGACGCAATCATCGCTTTGCCCCATCCTGCAACTGCCAACGGGATGAAAGGACGTCGACGAGATCTCGCGAATGTCCGCAAGAAGCTCTTCGTCGCTCTGGGCGTCCACCCCAGGAGATATCTCAACCGGATTGAGCTTCGCAAAGGCTTCCTGTGACACAATCTTCCGCGCTTCTTTGATGATCGAGCGCATCAGATCGACATCCGCCGGATCGCTCAGATATCCAGGATCGATAATAGGCCGATCGAATGGATCGTTTGATGCAATCTTTACACGCCCTCGGCTCCAAGGACGGGTCGGAAAACCAGAGATTGTGAAACCATGGCGATCCGGTGGGCGGTACTCCGGAGCTCCCAAGCTTATGAAATATGGGATCATTAGCAGCTCTATGTCGGGAATGTCGACATGGGGTCCGGATCTCAGAAATGCACCAGACTCAAAGTGGTTCGTTGACAGGGGGCCGCGCGACTCCTCTGAGTAGAGGCGCTCAATCTCCGCCGTTTGCTCAGAGCTGCGGCCAAAGAAGGTCAAGGGCTGATCGATTTCCCAACGGGCGCGGTAATGAAAGTGATCCTGCAGATTTTCGCCCACGCCGGGCAGGTCATGCTTCACCGGGACGCCGACATCGTTCAACAGGTCTGCTGGGCCAACTCCTGCGAGTTGCAGGATTTGTGGTGAGCCTATGGCGCCCGCCGCTAAGACGGTTTCCTGTGCAGTTGCATGGTTCAGTTCCCCCTTGGCGACATAATTCACGCCGGTCACAGAATTGCCCTCAAGTTGCAACGACATGACCGTCGCGCCGGTTACAACGGTCAAGTTGGGACGCCCCATCGCCACGGAGAGGTATGTCTGCGCGGTGCTGCCCCTCCGGTTCTCCTGCAAGGTCGCTGGGAAATAACCGCAGCCGTCCAATTCCGAGCCGTTCAGATCGCCATTGAACGGAATCCCGGCCTGCTGGCAGGCTTCGATGAATATCTCCGTCAAGGGCGACCGCTCGCCCGGTTTAGTAACAGTCAGCGGGCCGCCGTCTCCATGGATCGACGGATCTCCATCGACTTCCCAATTCTCGGCCTTCTTGAAATAGGGCAGCACACCGTCCCATCCCCAGCCCGTCGCACCCATTTGGGACCACGTGTTGTAGTCCGCCGGATGCCCGCGCAGGTAAATCATGTAGTTGATCGAACCAGTGCCGCCGATACATCGACCGCGCGGATAGGCGATCTGGCGTCCCGAAAGTTCGCCCTGCGGAGCGGTCCGAAATGCCCAATCGAAACGTGTATTGGTGAGCGCGCCAAATTTAGCAGGTGTGGAAACTCGGGGGTCGTCGATCGATCCACCGGCCTCTAACAGCAGAACAGAACGCTTCGCATCTTCGGTCAAACGAGCGGCGAGGACGCAACCTGCACTTCCGGCGCCAACGATAATAACGTCAAAACTATCCGTCATGACAAAACCCTAAACTACCAATCTGGAAAGAGTGACGGACAGTCTGCCCTTTTTCAAGCAACACATTTTGCAGACGTTGGGTATGTCCTCTTTGGGCTCGGTGCGGTCATCTGACTATTTTTATCAGATGACGGCTTTTCTGCGTTAAGCGGTCATTCTTCCACTGGACTTGTGAGCCAAACAGAGCGGTACTGTACATGTTGCGACGTACCCAATGTTGCGCCGCGCCTTTTCCGCCCGGGTCTCCGGGCTCTCCTCGGTAGCAGGGTCACTTTCAGCCTGCGTGAACCAAAAGGAGAAGGCCAAATGACACGATCGCCGAAACCCAAAACCAAGAAAGCGCTGCTCATTCAGATGCTCAGCCGCAAGGCCGGGGCAGATGTTGCCACGATCAGCGAAAAACTCGACTGGCAGATGCACACGACGCGGGCGGCGCTGACTGGGCTGCGCAAGGCGGGCTACGAGGTTTTGGGCGCGAAGCCAGATGAGGGCAAGCCCAAGCGCTATCGGATCTTGGCGATGCCCGCCCAAACTGGTGCGACTTCAACAGCCGAAAAGACTGATGCCCGGTAAGCCGGACCCGGATCGCCCGCTGGCGATCGCCGCGTGGGAGGAGGCTTTTGGGTCTCCTCCACCGCCGTATTTGTCGGTGGCGTTCCTGCGCAAGGCAGTGGCTTATGACGCGCAGTGCCGCTCTTCGGGCGGTCTGCCGGCGGCGACACGGCGCAAGCTGCGGCAGATCGCAGAAGGCAAGTCGATCGCTGTTGCTAGTAGCAGTGATCTCCGATCCGGCGCGCACCTCGTGCGAGAATGGAATGGCCGGACTTACCAGGTCGAGGTGACCGAGGGCGGCTATCGAATGGATGGGAAAGACTGGCCGTCACTCTCGGCCATCGCAAAGCACATCACAGGCACGACATGGTCAGGCCCGCGCTTCTTCGGCCTGACCCGCAGCGCAGGGGGCGACAAATGAAGAAGGTCCGTTGCGCCATCTACACCCGCAAGAGCTCGGAAGATGGTCTGGAGCAGGAGTTCAATTCGCTGCATGCTCAGCGGGAAGCCTGTGCTGCTTATATCGCCAGCCAGAAACATGAAGGCTGGGTGTTGGTGCGAGACCAGTATGACGACGGCGGTCTCTCCGGCGGATCGCTGGACCGCCCGGCCTTGCAGAAGCTACTGGCGGATATCAAGGATGAAAAGATCGATCAAATCGTCGTCTACAAGATCGACCGTCTTACCCGGTCACTGGCGGACTTCGCGAAGATCGTCGATATCCTCGATGCCACCGGTGCCTCCTTCGTCTCGGTTACGCAATCGTTCAACACGGCGACCAGCATGGGCCGCCTGACATTAAATATGCTGCTCAGCTTCGCCCAGTTCGAGCGCGAGGTGACGGCGGAACGGATCCGCGACAAGATCGCAGCCTCGAAACGCCGAGGCCTCTGGATGGGCGGGCAGGTGCCGATGGGGTATGATCCGGATGGCCGAACGCTGAAGATTAATGAACCTGAGGCCGAGACGATCCGGACGCTCTACGCGCTGTACGAACAACACGGGACGATCCGGCAGGTGAAGGAAAAGGCTGACGCTTTGTTACTGCGCACCCGGCGCAGAACACTTTCTTCTGGTGAGATCCGTGGCGGGGGCGCCTTTGACCGCGGGCATATCCATCACGTTTTGACGAACCCGGTCTATGCCGGGCGCATCCGGCACAAAGATCAAGTGCACGACGGCCAGCACGATCCGATCATTGCTCCCGACCGATGGGATGACATCCAACTGCGCCTGCAGGGTACAGCCTCGCGTCTTCGCCATCGCAAGACGCCACGCCGCGTGTCGCTGTTTTGCGGGAAAATCTTTGATGAAACCGGAGATCGTCTGACGCCGTCGCATTCGAAAACGAAGAAGGGCACCCGGTTGCGGTACTACGTATCGCATCGTCTGATTGCACGCAGTGGGGAGGAGAACCTTGATGGATGGCGCCTGCCGGCAGACCAGCTTGAGGCACAGATCAGCACTCTTGCCCGTCGCCATCTCGCAGAACCAACCTTCGCGGGCCACTTGTGCCAGCAGTCCGACGCCAGCGAGATCGCCCGCGTCCGAAACAAGCTGACGGATCTGACCGGCGCGCCGAATGTCAAAGACGTCCTCTCACTCGTTGAACGCATCGAGATTGCGCCGGGAAAGATTATGCTCAAGCTAGATATCAAAGGCGTGTCGGCGATGCTGGATACCGACGCCGATGCTTTGGACGCAAACACCCTACGGATCGAAGCGCCGTTCCAGGTGCGAAAGCGGGGCGTCGAAACCAAGATCATTCTCGCTGATACTGCCGCCGCAAGAGACGAGACGTTAATCCGAAACATCGCGCTTGCGCATCACTGGCTGGAGCGGATCAAGGCGGGAAAAACCTTCGGCGACATTGCAGAAGCCAGCAATATCTCCAAACGCCGCGTTCAGCACATGATCGATCTCGCCTTCCTCGCGCCGGATATTGTCCGTGATGTGCTGGAAGGCAAACAGCCCCTCGGCTTTACGTCCGACTGGTGCAAATCGCGAACCCTGCCATCAGACTGGCAGGACCAGCGCGCGCTTCTCGCGACACTCTGATCTGCCATACCCACACCTGCTACCGCGAAAATGCCGAGCGCAGACTTTAGGAGATTTGCGGTGCTGTTCCAGTCCGGTCAAAGGTCTGCGCCAGTTCACCAAGCCGCTAACTCACGGATAACGCGCGGCTATTCGAAGCGCACCTTGCACGGTCTGGATATGGGGGAGTGTTTGGCTGGGCGCATCGGATTCGAACCCGCGGTACATCATTTGATGCTGATCGCGTTATCATCAAGGTTACCGATAAATTAGCAATATATTTCAGAAGCCTAAGACACCATTGAAGCAAGCCGGCCACTCGCAAAAATTAAGACTACGTCCGACATGCGGACAAAGCCTGCTTTGAAAAACACAAACTGAATGTCCCCTCATTCGGGCTAACTTGCAGCTTTCAGATCTGCCCGAGCATCGCGGATAATTGACCACGCGGAGTGCAAGAACAGTCCAGCAATTCCAAAGGCAACGATCAAGTCCGGCCAACCACTGCCGAGCCACGCGACAAAAATCGCCGCCACTACTACGGCTGCGTTGCCGATCGCGTCGTTTCGGGAGAACAGCCAAACGGCCCGCATATTTGCATCCCCTTTGCGAAACCTCATGAGTGGCAGTACAGCGAGAACGTTTACGACGAGAGCGACAATCCCAAATAAGCCCATCAGGGTCGCGTCTGGCATGGTTTGGGTGAAAACTCTCCAAACCGTCGTCGCAAGCACACCAAAACCTAGCAAGCCGAGAAAAACGCCTTGGATCAGTGCAGACCGCGCCCGCCACGCAAGGCTCCAACCGATTGCGAGCAGGCCGAGAAATGTGATGAGGCCGTCGCCTATAAAGTCGAGCGCGTCCGCCTTGAGAGCCTGTGACCCTGCGAGAAAACCAACGACCATCTCAACGACACCATAGCCGACATTGAGAAGGACGACGATCCATAGAGCGGATCGGTAAGCCGGGTCTTGGTGCACCGCTCCGAGCTGAGCGTCCACGCCGTCCCCGATGCGATCAAATCCGTAACCCGTCGTTGCGATTGCTCTTTCAATCACGGGGAGCCGCGCCTCTGGCACTTTGAGGGTCATGATATGCGTAGCCGCAGACACCTTCACCGCGTCTGGCGGAATTCCTGCGGTCTGAGCAGCACGTTCAATCTGTGCGGCATCTTTGGCACAGTCCATGCCCGAAACACGGTAGCGAATTGGTATAACGTCAGAGATTTGAGCTTCCGTCATGGTGGATAAGTAACCTCAGCGCAGTCGACGGCAAAACCGTCGGCGGCCGTTGGTCGCGGGCGCAGCATCGGTTGCCTTGGGTTCGAAGCAGTCACTTGCCGTGCATTCCGCCAACATCCGTAGTGTGGAGGCGCGCCAATGAATGTGATCAAAGCCAAAATATCTCCTTTCATCGTGCCAACTCTTCCAACATCTGACACGACACAGAGCCTGCTCGGCAATTTGCTGTCAGTTCTTCAAGTGCGGCCTCTAATGCTCTCAACTCGGCAATTTTGGAGCGAACCTCGTCCAGATGACGGGTGCCGATTTGCCGAACGGCAGCGCAGTCTTCGTTATCGCCTTCTGACAAGGACAAAAGATTTTTGGCCTCAGCAATTGTGAAACCAAGATCACGGCATCGCCTGATAAACCGGAGCCGCCCAACGTCCTTTTCGGAGTACACACGCCTCCCGTTGGAAGCGCGGCGCGGCAAAGGCACGACACCCTCTCGTTCGTAATAGCGGATTGTCTCTATAGATACGCCGCTCTGCCTTGCCGCTTCACCAATCGCGATCATGTGAACATTTTCCCTGTTGATCCTGTAGTAGCTACAGGATGCATAACGTCACGCATGGAAACAAGCGTCGAAAACACTTCGGAAGAAAGCGACAAAGGTCCAAGCCGCATCCTGATCGGCGCGGCAGGCATGCTGGCACTTGTATCTGCCTCTTGCTGTGTCTTGCCCATTGCGTTTTCGATCATCGGCCTTGGCGGTACGTGGCTGTTATATCTTGGCCCGTTTGTGGCATATCGCGTTCCAATCGTGCTCGCCGTGGGCTTGGTTCTTCTTTGGGCATGGTACCGGGCTTGGAAAAGGCCGGCGTGTGTGTCCCACCGGCGCTCTACTCTCACCATTTTGATTGCCACAAGTGCATTATTCCTTGTGGCGGCCACGGCTCCGCTTTGGGAAGCAGAAGCAACCCGCACGATGTTTGCGTTGTGGAGGGCATCGCGGGCATGAGAAAATCTCTTTTGGCAAGCTATGCAGGGTCAATATCTGCTATAGGCGTTGCAACATGCTGTGTGCTTCCAATGACAATGATGTTGTTGGGGCTTGGTGGAAGCTGGTTGGCCGTGTTCGGCACGATCGCCGCTGCGAGCTACTACGTGCTCGCGGCGGCATCTATCATGCAGCTATTCGCTTGGGTTATCGCAGCCCGTAAAGGGACGCTGGCGCACCTGAAAGGATGGCTGGTTGGAAGCACCATATTGACCATCCTCGCTTGGGTTATCGTTTTCAACGAAGCCCGAATAAACGACTACCTCATAACCCTGATGTGACGAAATGAATGATCTGAATATGACCTTGGAAAGCAAAATTACTTGTCCTGAGTGCGGCCACGCGACAGTGGAAACGATGCCGACCGATGCGTGTCAGTGGTTCTATGAATGCACTGCCTGCAATACCGTTTTGAAGCCGTTGCCCGGGGATTGCTGCGTTTACTGTTCCTATGGCACCGTCGCTTGCCCGCCAATCCAAGAGGGTAATAGTTGTTGCGGGTGATGTCCGTGTCGGGCTCAACGCGGTCACCTGAGCCTTTCTGTCAGATGACTGAAAAGCGCCTGATACCAGACAACCGATACTAACCGGCATCGCTGCAACGTCCGCTTTGACGTCTCTATGTCGGCTTACGGCAGAACCGGACAATGGCCTCAAGGGCGTCTAAGTCCGAGATGCGGGACAAAGCCGCCATTCAAGTGCTGTAGCCAGGAACGCACTATTGTTTTCAATGCACCAGGTCTGGCGGCGCAAGAAGCCCTGAGATAACTAATGCTTCGGTCAGCGGACAGCCCTATCAAAGCATTGACCAAACGGCTGGCTCGGTCTTTCCAGGCACGGACGTCAAACTTTTTCAAGGTCGCGTGCTCCAACGCAGTCTGGCTGAAGACGCGCTTGATTGGCAAACACCTTGCCAGCATGGGGCAATGCAACCATCAGCCTAGACACCAATCGGCAGCCGCGGCTTCGGTTTCGCCGCCACTTGGATTTATTGAAACACCTTTCTCGTCTTTTCGAATGCAAGGCCGATATGCTCGCCCATTGCATTCGCTGCGGCCTCGCCGTCGCGCGCGAGCAGGGCCTTTAAGATGCGCTCGTGATCGTTCCACGACTGCCGTGCGGCGTCCGGTTCGCGCAGCACCTCGACCATCGAGCGCAGCATGTGCGGCCAGTTCGCGCGCATCGATGCTTCGATGACGTGGTTGCCGCTCCAGCGATAGATGATTTCGTGAAAGTGGACGTCGGCATTCAGGAGTCTCTTGATGTCTCGCGCTTCGATAGCTGCACGGCCCTCGCGCAGGATGTTTTGCGCCTCATAGTCTGCGTCGTCTCCGATACGTTCCGCGGCAAGTCGGGTCGCAAAGGGTTCAACAACGGCGCGAAACTCGTAGATCGACTGGAACTGATCATTATCCACGCCCGCAACCACGACGCCGCGCCGTCCGGTGTCGCACACGAAATCGTTCGCCTTTAGTATGGAAATGGCGCTGTTTACCGGCTGCCGTGACACGTTCAGCCGCGTAGCAATCTCGTCCTGATTGAGCCGTTCCCCAGGAGCGAGCTCGCCGGTACAGATGGCGTCCAGAAGGATATCATACACCTGCTTTACCAATGTTTTCTTGGGCTCGATCGAGTCCATGTCAGCTCCTTCAGGCACGTGCTATTTTTGCGTGTATATAGACAGCATAAGGTATTTCGTATACGAAATTTTATGGATTGAGTCGCATTGCCTTCTTTTCAGGCAAAATGGCCGATACTTGGGAGGAATCGTCATGTGTCATGTCTTTGCCGGACAAGATCCGGAACGGTACACCAGTCACACGCGTCGTTTGCGCTTGAATGGGCAAAGCACCAGCATCCGCCTCGAAAAAGCATTCTGGGACATTCTCGACCAGATTGCCGAGCGCGACGGAGTGAGCACGCCGATATTTATCTCCAAGCTTCATTCCGAAGTTCTCGAGTTGCGCGGTGAGCCCGAGAACTTTACATCACTTCTGCGAAGCGCTTGCTTGAAATTCATGGAAATCTCCCGGCCCGAGCCCACCACGACGATCGCGGCGGAATAAGAGCAATTCTGTCGGGTCTAAAATTGTCGAGGTAGTATAGTCATACTACCAAGGTCCACCAAATCGGCAGCTACCCTGATTTCTACTGGAATCACAGAGGGAGGCGGCGTTTTGGCCAAAACCATCCATTCGATGATCCGTGTCCTAGATGAAGCACGGTCGGTAGAATTCTACACGAAAGCCTTCGGATTGACTGTCGCTGATCGTCTGGATTTTCCGGATTTCACGCTGGTCTACATGAGCAATCCCGGACAAGAGTTCGAGGTTGAACTGACGATCAACAAGGACCGTACCGAGCCTTACGATCTGGGCGACGGATATGGCCACCTTGCCGTTTCGGTCGAGGATCTTGACGCGGAACATGCCCGCTTCGAAGCCGAAGGGCTTTCACCCCGTAAACTCGTCGAATTTGCGCCCGCGGGCGAGCTTGTCGCGAGGTTTTTCTTCGTCGCAGACCCCGACGGATACCAGATCGAAGTTCTGGAACGTGGGGGGCGCTTCAAATGATCAAGGGAGGATCAAAAATGACAAACACCGAAGGCCCCAAGGGGCTGACGAGGCGACAGCTTCTGTCGCGCGCGACGGCCGCAGGCGCATCGTTCGTGGTGGGCACTGGGTTTATGGCCGCGAAGGACGCTGCCTGGGCGATGGAGACGACAGCACTCAAGCCTGAAACCTTCGCAACGCTCGTGCAGATGGCACGCGATATCTACCCGCATGACAAGGTGGGGGACGAATTCTACGTGGTCGCCGTCAAAGGGTATGATGCCGCCGAAGCCGCCGAAAACATCGAGGCGGGCATCGCGGCGCTGAATGCTGCCGCGCAGGGCAAGGGCCACGCAAGTTATCTGGACGTTGGCTGGGAGCGCGACCGCGTTGATATCCTGCGCGGGATGGAAGACAGCGCGTTCTTCCAGCAAATCCGCGGCGGTCTTGTGACCGGCCTTTACAACCAGAAGGCGGTCTGGCCGATCTTTGGCTACGAGGGCGAGAGCTTTAGCCAAGGCGGATACATCGACCGTGGTTTCAACGACATCAACTGGCTTTGAGCCGTAAGTTAGGGAGGAGACAGACTTATGGCTGCACCTTTTGATCAGAACGACGACAGCGTTGTCGTTATCATCGGCACCGGCGCTGGCGGCGGTGTCTTGGCGAACGAATTGGCCCAGAAAGGCGTCAGTGTTGTCGCACTTGAAGCTGGTGGACGGCACTACCCTGAGGATTTCATCAACGATGAGTGGGAAAGCTTCGGGCAACTGGCCTGGCTTGATCCGCGGACCACATCGGGCGACTGGCGCGTGTCGAAGGATTTCTCGGGCCTGCCTGCATGGATTGTCAAATCCGTGGGCGGCACGACCCAGCACTGGGCAGGTGCTTCGCTTAGGTTCCAAGAACACGAATGGAAAGCGGCGACCACCTACGGCAATGTGCAAGGCGCGTCACTGCTTGACTGGCCGATTGACGCCGCCGAAATGGACCCCTGGTATACGAAGGCAGAGGACAAGCTGCACGTGACGCGCACCGGCAACCGCCCGGGCCTGCCGGGCAACAACAACTACAAGGTCTTCGAAGCCGGCGCTAAAGCACTTGGCTACAAGGACGTACACACGGGTCGCATGGCGATTTCGTCACGAGACGACACCGACCGGACCATGTGCCAGCAGACCGGCTTTTGCTTCCAGGGCTGTAAGTGGGGCGCGAAATGGTCCGCCGGATACCATGACATCGAGCAAGGCGAAGCTACGGGCAATCTCGAGGTCCGACCGCAAAGTCACGTCGCGCGTATTCTCCACAATGACGAAGGCAAGGTTACCGGCGTCGAGTATTTCGACGCAGACGGCAATCTACAGTTGCAGAAAGCGCGCGTGGTATGCGTAGCAGGTAACTCGTTCGAGTCCCCGCGTCTGCTGCTGAACTCTGCGTCGTCGATGTTCCCCGATGGGCTGGCCAATAGCTCGGGTCAGGTGGGTCGCAACTACATGCGCCACATGACCGGCTCGGTCTATGCAGTCTTTGACAAGCCGGTTCGCTTCTGGCGCGGCACGACTATGGCTGGGATCATCCAGGATGAAGCCCGTCACGATCCGTCACGCGGCTTCGTCGGTGGGTACGAGTTGGAAACGCTGGCCCTTGGCCTGCCGTTCATGGCTGCCTTCCTCGACCCCGGCGCATGGGGCCGCGAGTTCACATCCGCCCTCGATGAGTACGAGAACATTGCGGGCATGTGGATCGTGGGCGAGGACATGCCGCAGGAAACTAACCGCGTCACACTCAATCACGATGTCAAAGACCAATACGGTCTGCCTGTGGCCAACGTTCATTTCGACGATCACCCCAATGACATCGCAATGCGCAACCACGCCTACAAGCAGGGCGCGGCAATCTATGACGCGGTTGGAGCCACGCGGACGTTTCCGACACCGCCTTACCCGTCGACGCACAATCTCGGCACCAACCGAATGTCCGAGAATTCGCGCGACGGGGTCGTCAACAAATGGGGTCAAACCCACGACATACCGAATCTGTTCATTTCGGATGGGTCGCAATTCACTACGGGTGCGGCGGAAAACCCAACGCTCACTATCGTGGCGCTGGCGATCAGACAGGCGGATCACCTCGCGAGCGAATTGTCGAAAGGCAATCTCTAATGAAAGTGCCGCGCCCAGACGGGCGCGGCCGTTTTCTTTGAAAGCAGGAAAACAGGCCGCGACGAATGTCCTCTGTGGGCTCAGAGCAGACTTGCGGCGATGCGGCATAGCAGTTTTCTAGGTTGTTTTGAAACCGGTCATTCAGCAACTCGGATAAAATCCATTGGTTGGCGCAGCGCCAACGTTTGGAGTGGGAGGGATGGATTTAGGAACACTCATGTCCAAAACTCAACTCCCAGCAATCCAACAAAAGCCCAGCCCGTGGAACAAGGGTCGATTGGTTGGCCAAAAGCGCCCGCTGCTCCGCAAACAAGTCTGGGCTATTCGCGCCCGGCTTGAACTCGCTCACAACCTCAGAGATTTAGCGATGTTTAACCTCGCAATCGACAGCAAACTCAGGGGCTGCGACCTCGTTCGGTTGAGGTCCGCCGAGCTGGTTGTTGGTAACAAGGTTCGCGATCGCGTCACCATTGTGCAAAGTAAAACAACGCGGCCAGTGCAATTCGAGGTCACTGAAAACACGCGCGAAACCATTTGGAATTGGGTGAATAGTCCTGAGATGCGGGGCTGCGCTTTTCTCTTTCCGAGCAGGCTGCACAAGAGACCGCATGTTTCTACCCGCCAATATGCCCGGATGGTGCGTGAATGGGTGTCGGCGATCGGGCTCGATCCTAGTGGCTATGGAACGCATTCGCTACGAAGGACGAAGGCTGCGCAGATTTATCGCAAGACAGGCAACCTGCGCGCGGTGCAGCTTTTGCTCGGGCATGCGAAAGTTGACAGCACCGTCCGATATCTCGGTGTCGAGCTTGAAG
>NZ_JBXWRL010000034.1:0-54663 GCF_059612885.1 Ruegeria sp. YKSD179
CCAAATCGCTCATGTCAGATCGCGCCAATTTCCCACTCCCGCCTGTTGTTTTGCGAAAGTGAATCACAAGCCTATGTGAATGAACAGAAATTTATGGGTGTGCTGCCTAGTAAGGTTCTACTTTAAACAACAAAGCGGCGACCAACGCGCCTTTGGCTAACTTAGGGTTAAGGCGCGAAATAACAGCTAGGTGCCGGGAAGATGCCAACCAATCATCAGGTTTCTCTCGTTTCATGTTGCAGTCTTTGTTGAGCTACGGCTTCGTTTTTTTGGGCCTTTTGTTGGTCTGCCATGCATTGTTCAACGAAGCTAAGGTGACGCTCAACAGCCGCTCGCGCGCCTTTTGGGTCGCGGTCCTGCAGGGCGGCGTTGATAGCGCGGTGTTGGTCCAGAATGGCATCGCGCGTGGTGCGCTGTTGGAACATGATCTGTCGGTTGTAGAACACGCCCTGCCGCAGCAGATCGAACATCGACCGCATCATATGCAGCATCACCACGTTGTGGCTGGCCTCGATGATGGCCATGTGGAACTGGGCATCCAGATGCGCCTCTTCCTCGGCAGCATTGCGGTCATGGGCGGCTTCCATCTTGTCCAGAATGGCCTGAACAACCTTCAGGTCGCTATCTGATCCCATCCGCGCGGCACGTTCGGCCGCCAGCCCCTCCATATCGCGGCGGAAAGAGAGGTAATCGAACACGGCCTCATCGTGACTGCTGAACAACCGGATCAGGGCTGGGGAAAATGCTGAACCCAACACTTCTGCTACATATATGCCTGACCCTGCTTTTGAGGTCAGCAATCCTTGTTCCTGCAGATCTGCAATGGCCTCTCGCAACGAAGGGCGCGACACACCCATTCTTTCGGCGAGTTCCCGTTCTGAAGGCAGGCGTTCACCGGGTCGCAAAATACCGCGCAGGACCAGCAGCTCGATCTGTCTAACAACGGCTAGGGAAAGTTTCTCGGTCTGGACTTTTTGGAACGGCATGGCCGGATTCTGCGAAATTGGTCAAATCATATGACCACGTATCCACACCGTGTTCAATGAACCGAATTCACTTTCCTTGAAATATTAGGTCAGTATTATTGACTTTAAACAACGTTCTCGTAGCTTGCGCAGGTTAAACGGCCAAAGAGGAACACGCCAATGGACCAACTGTTCGCTACCCGTGCATCACGGATGAAAGCATCCGAGATACGCGAATTGTTGAAGCTGCTGGACCAGCCTGGCATTATTTCTTTCGCGGGTGGCATCCCCGACCCCGCTTTGTTTCCGGCCAGTGAATTCGCTCAGGCGTTTCAGCTTGCCTTAGGTCCCAAGTATCAATCGCAAGCGCTTCAATATTCGGTGAGTGAGGGCTATGTTCCACTGCGCCAATGGTTGGCAGACCACATGAAGCAAATTGGCGTTTCATGCGGAATCGATAACATCCTGATTACTTCGGGATCGCAGCAGGCGCTTGATTATCTGGGTAAGCTATTTCTTTCACCCAGTGATACTGCTTTGGTGGGGTGGCCAACCTACTTGGGAGCCCTTGCAGCTTTTAACGCATACGAGCCGCGTTTTGACAGGCTAAGTATCAACGGCAATCGTAGAGCAGCTGAGTATCGGGCTGGGACCGGAGATATAAAGTTTGCCTATTTGTCGCCCGATTTTGCCAACCCGACAGGTGAAACGGTCGATTTGCGAGGCCGCGAAGCATTATTGAACTTGGCTGAGGAATTGGATTGTGCCGTAATCGAAGACGGTGCTTATCAGGCGCTGCGCTATGATGGCGATCCCGTTCCGCCGATTTTGGCGCTTGAAATTTCTCGCAAACAGTCGCTTGAAAAGTGCCGGACTATCTATTGCGGCAGTTTTTCAAAAACGCTGTCGCCCGGCTTGCGGGTTGGGTGGGTGGTTGCTGCCAAACCGGTGATTTCGCAACTGGTTCTCATGAAACAGGCTGCGGATCTGCATTCCGCTACAATCAACCAGATGGCAGTGCATCGCGTTGCAGAGGCTTGTTTCGAGACCCATATTCCAATGCTGCGTCAAGTGTATAGGTCACGCCGGGATGCGATGCTGGCCGCACTGGATCAATTTATGCCCGAGGGCGTTCAATGGACCAAACCCGAAGGCGGGATGTTCGTTTGGGTGACTCTGCCTAAGGGAATGGATGGGTCAACTCTGTTGGCGCGGGCACTGGCAACGGTCAAGGTGGCGTTTGTTCCCGGGCAAGCATTTTTCCCCGACGAAACAGGAGCCAACAACTTACGCCTCAGCTTTTCGAATTCAGATGAGAAAACGATACAAGAGGGCATACAGCGGCTCGGAGAAGTACTGCGGATGTAAGGCATAAAGATTGCAATAACCCTATTGCGTCCAGCCGCTTGAAGGATCCGCGATTGCAGGGGCCAAAAATATTAAACTGTCCAATATTGGAAGTTCTAGGTGACGCAGCAGCAATTCTTGGGATTATCGGCTGTCATTAGGAACTGGGTGGGTATTTGTAGCATGCCGTTGGCCCTCGCCCCAATTACGATTGCAACGAGTTTGGTAGATAGGATTACTTGGTTTTCGCGTGCGAGTCCTATTGAGAACCGGGTGATTTTGCCAAGATATTGTGGATAACTTAGGGCTTTGGGCCATATCCTGCGTATGTCCGTTGACTTGAGCCCAAGTGACGCGCAGACTTCCGGACCATAGGAATCACAGGAACAGCCACCGTTGCGTTTCAGTAAACTCAAACTGACTGGCTTTAAAAGCTTTGTTGATCCGACCGATCTGATCATCGCGGATGGGCTGACTGGTGTAGTGGGCCCGAACGGATGCGGCAAGTCCAACCTGCTTGAAGCCTTGCGTTGGGTAATGGGCGAAAATCGTCCTAAATCCATGCGCGGCGGCGCGATGGAGGACGTGATTTTTGCCGGAGCCGCGACGCGTCCAGCCCGCAATTTCGCCGAAGTAGTCCTGACGATGGACAATTCCGATCGCCTTGCACCTTCGGGATTTAATGAAAGTGACCAACTTGAGATTGTTCGACGTATTACCCGTGACGTCGGCAGTGCCTACAAAACGAATGGCAAAGATGTCCGTGCGCGAGATGTACAAATGCTGTTCGCGGATGCTTCGACGGGCGCCCATTCGCCTGCGCTGGTGGGGCAGAACAGGATTGCCGAGTTGATCAACGCCAAACCGCGTGCTCGCCGCAGAATTTTGGAAGAGGCGGCTGGTATCTCTGGGCTGTATCAGAGGCGGCACGAAGCAGAGCTTAAACTAAAGGGCACCGAGACCAATCTAACCCGGGTTGATGACGTGCTGGAGCAGTTGGGTGCCCAGCTTGCGCAACTGGCCCGTCAGGCCCGTCAGGCCGCTCGCTATCGAGAAATTGGCGAGCAATTGCGCAAGGCCGAGGGGATGTTGCTTTATCGCCGCTGGAAAGAGGCGGACATTGCCCGCCAGCAGGCCGAAGAAAAATTGCGTGATCGGGTCACCGAAGCATCCCGAGCAGAAGCCGAGGCCAGAGCCGCCGCGGCCAGGCGTTCCCAGATCGAAGAAACTTTACCTCCGTTGCGCGAAGAAGAGGCCGTTGCCGCCGCAGTTCTTCAGCGCCAACATGTGCAACGCGATGCTTTGACCGATCAGGAAACCCGCGCGCGCCAGACGATTGAAACTCTGACCAGTCGAATTCAACAGCTCGGCAACGATATTGACCGTGAGACTGGCCTTAACCGTGATGCGGGCCAGATGATCGAGCGTCTGGAATGGGAAGCGCGTGAACTTGCCAAGGCGGCCGAAGGCCACGAAGACAAAGTGTTGGAGGCTGCCGAAGTTGCGCGCGAGGCCGCCTCAATTCTGCAGGATAGGGAAGATCTTCTTTCGCAAGAGACGGAAGATACAGCGCGTCTTATAGCCCGTCATCAATCTGCTCAGCGTTTAGTCGAAGATGGTCGCAAGACATTGGCACGGAGCGAGGCAGAAGAAGAGAAGGCTCGTTCCGCGGTTGATGAGGCCGAAACGACGCTGAGCCGCGCTGGTGAAGCATTTGAAACTGCAAAAACTGGTGAAGAACAGGCGCGTGAGGTCGCGGAGGCGGCCGAAGAAGCTTTGACAACTGCCGACGAGATGCGTTCTGAAACTCAGGCACGAGAGGCGGAAGCCCGCGCAAAGCGTTCAGAGGCTGAAGGCGAGCTTGGCGCAATCCGCGCCGAAGCAAGTGCACTGGCTAAATTGGTTGAAAGAGACACCGCAGAAGGCGGGCAGGTGCTTGACCTGTTGCGCGTGGCTCCCGGATATGAAAAAGCGCTTGGTGCCGCACTTGCTGATGACTTGCGCGCGCCTTTGGTCGAGGGCGACGGGCCGTCCGGCTGGGTGCGGGTTTCGGGATATGACAGCGACCAGCCTCTGCCCGAAGGGGCAGAACCATTAGCTTTGTATGTCTCTGGTCCTGACCGCCTTAGCCGCAGGATCGCTCAGATTGGGCTGGTCGATGCGGATCAGGGTGCCCGTCTTCAAGCATCGCTGAAACCAGGCCAAAGGCTAGTTTCTCAGTTAGGGGATTTGTGGCGCTGGGACGGTTTTCGCGCCTGGGCCGAAGACGCGCCAAGCGCTGCCGCGCTGCGGCTGGAGCAATTGAACAAATTAGAAGCTCTCAAGCAAGAACTGGCTCGGACCGAAGCGCAGGCGGATGGCGCACGCGCAGCGCACGAAGCATTGTCGCAGAAATTGGCTGATGTGACAGAAGCAGACCGCCGCGCCCGCGAAGCTCGTCGTGCTGCAGATCAGCGCATGGCTGAAACCGCGCGACAGCTTAGCCGGGCCGAAGCGGACCGTAATTTGGCGCAAGGGAAATTGGAGACCCTTACTCTGGCGGTTGAACGCCACAAGGAAGATGCAATGTCAGCCCGTGCGCAGTTGCGCGAAGCCGAGGCCGCGCTGACCAGTTTGGGTGATCTGGACACCGCCCGCGCAAAGGTTGAGGATATTAAACAAACGGTTGAGGCAGCTCGGATCACAATGCTGACCCACCGTTCGACTCACGATGAATTGCGCCGCGAGGGCGAAGCGCGAACCCGCCGTGCACAAGAGGTAACCAAAGATCTTAGTGGATGGCGGCACAGGCTGGAAACGGCTGAAAAACGTATTTCTGAACTTGCTCAACGTAAGGAAAGTTCGGAAGAAGAGCTGTCGGAAGCGATGGCCGCCCCAGGCGAAATAGCGGAAGCTCGCGAGGAACTCAATGAACTGATAGAAACCGCTGAGGGACGTAGGGTTGAAGCTGCCGACAAGTTGGCCGAGGCAGAAACACATCAGCGTGAAGCTGTGATGGCCGAGCGTGAGGCAGAACGTTTGGCCTCCGAAGCCCGCGAAACCCGCGCTGCTGCTGAAGCAAGGTGCGATGCCGCCAAAGAGAGTGTCGCAGCTGCCGCTGAACGAATTGCAGAGGATCAACAGTTGACACCGAACCAGTTGCTCAACCAACTGGAGGTTAACCCCGACCAGATGCCTGCCGCCGACGCATTAGAGGCAGAAGTAAATCGGCATAAGCGCCAGCGTGACGCAATGGGCGCGGTGAACCTGCGCGCTGAAGAGGATTCGAAAGAAGTTCAGGAAGAATTCGATACACTGAACGGTGAAAAAGCTGATTTAGAAGAGGCGATCAAAGCTCTGCGGAGTGGGATTGCCAGCCTCAACCGTGAAGGGCGTGAGCGACTGCTGACTGCGTTTGAACAGGTGAACTCGAACTTTGCGATGTTGTTCAAACACCTTTTTGGTGGTGGTGAAGCAAATTTGGTTATGGTTGAAAGCGACGACCCACTAGATGCAGGACTGGAAATTATGTGCCAGCCACCTGGCAAAAAGTTGTCAACCCTTAGCCTGCTTTCTGGCGGGGAACAAACTCTGACCGCTACTGCGCTGATCTTTGGTGTGTTCCTCGCCAACCCAGCACCGATATGTGTGTTGGATGAGGTTGACGCACCTTTGGATGATGCAAACGTAACCCGTTTCTGCGATTTACTTGATGAGATGTGTCGGCAAACCGATACACGATTCCTCATCATTACTCACCACGCAGTGACCATGGCGCGAATGGATCGTCTTTTTGGTGTCACCATGCAGGAGCAAGGCGTAAGCCAACTGGTTTCCGTCGACCTTAACAAGGCCGAACAGATGGTCGCCTAAACGATCAACACAATGTTATGTCAGGTTTATAACCGATCAGGTTAGACTAGTGACATGACCCGTTTCTTGATCGTGACTCTGCTGTTTTCCTGCCCCGTTTGGGCCGCCGAATGGTCCACTAAGCCCGGAGATATTCCATTGTCGACCGAGGAGCTGGAAGCTTTGGCAGGTCGGACATTGACCTTCTATGACAATGGCAAGTCCAAATTTTCCGCTGGCGGGGCGTATTCATACACCTATGCCAGCGGAGAGTCTGCCTTTGGAACATATTCGATCGCCGAGGATGGAAGTGTTTGCGTATCTTACCGAAATGGGTTCGGTCGCTGCGACCTTTATGTTTTTAGCGATGATCGGCTGATTTTGATTGATCAAATGGGCAACCGTTTTCCGGTGCGTGATGAGTAAATGATCTAAAAGCTCAAATCGACTGCATCGTTTGATAGGTTTTTTGCCTTCTTTGCCTTTTAATAGAGGCATATTCTCACATAGCCCGTGATAATCATCTCAGTGCGCTATATTTTGTGGGACAAATCATATGTGCCGATTTCTGGCTTGGGTTGGACAACCGCGCTATTTGGATGAGCTCGTTTTAGAACAGGAGCAATCCCTTGTCATCCAAAGCCGAAATGCGCTGATTGGCAAGACGCCAATAAACGCTGACGGCTTTGGAATGGCGTGGTATTCTGATCGCCACTCTCCATGTTTTTACAAAGACACGAACCCAGCGTGGTCGGATGCCAATCTGAAACAGTTGGCCCATCACACGCGGTCCAGTCTGTTTCTGGCGCATGTAAGAGCATCTACCGGCACCGCCACCTCACGAAACAACTGCCACCCATTCGGAGCGGCAAAATGGAGCTTTATGCACAACGGTCAAGCAGGAGGTCATGACCTTATCAGGCAAGAGTTGGATGCGATGATCCCAGCAGAACTGTATGAACATCGAATGGGGGCGACTGAAAGCGAGGCGATCTTTTTGCTCGCACTTGGTGAAGGTTTGGATTCAGACCCTGTTGGCGCCATGGCTCGCGCGGTCGCTCGTGTAGAAGCTCTGTCCAAACGTCGGGGCTCGGCACCATATCTCCGGTTTGCGGCCTGCTGTTCAGACGGAAATCGGATATTTGCAGCCCGATATGCTTCGGATCGATACGCGCCAAGCTTGCATTACAGAACATGCAAAAGCGGTGTTATCATTTCCTCAGAACCTCTGGATGCCAATTGTCACGACTGGTTCGAGGTTAACCCCGATACCGCGATTGAGACAGAAGGATCAGTAGTCAAAGTTCACGATTTCGTTCCAGCCCGGCTTGGCGTTGAAGAAGAGGTCGCTTAGATAGCCTCGTTCTTATAGCCGGTTTAGCAACTCGACAGTTGGCCAAGCATCTGCCGGCAGCCCCAGCCGCGCTTGTTCGGCTTGCACTGCAGCCCGTGTGCCAGCCCCCAATATTCCATCTATTTTGCCAACGTCGTGTCCTCGCACCTGCAGTTTGCTCTGAAGTTGCTTCATCTGAGCTGCCGACAAACCTTCAGTTGGGTTACCCGCATTATATATTTCCGCACCTTCCAGCCTTGTGCCGAAATAGGCCGCCGTCAACACGTAAACAAAGCTCTGGTTCCATTCAAAGTAGACGTCAAAATTGGGGAAAGCCAGAAACGCTGGCCCCTTGTGCCCTTGTGGCAATATCAACGACGCGGGTAAGTCGGGTAAATTCCCGCTTCGCGCCTGAACACCCATGGTCTGCCAGTCCGAAACTGACCGTGGTTTGCCCGGCCCGGACAACGACCAGTCCATTTGAGCGGGAACAGTAACTTCTTGCAGCCAAGGCTCACCCGGTCGCCATCCCAGATGCGATAGCATCTTGGCGCCCGACATCAGAGCATCCGGAGCAGAGGTTTTCAAGGAAACCTTGCCGTCGCCGTCCCCGTCAACGCCATTTTCCAGTATGTCGCGCGGTAACATCTGGACCATTCCAATTTCTCCAGCCCAAGCCCCTGTTGTGCGATTGGGATCGAAGTTGTTCTGTCCATAAAGTTCGATCGCTGAAAAAATCTGTGGACGGAACAGATCTGGTCGGCGGCAGTCATGCGCCAGTGTTACCAAGGCATTTCGGGTGTTAAAATCGCCTTGCACCGCGCCGTAGTCGGTCTCAAATGCCCAGAATGCCAGCAAAACACCACGAGATACCCCATATTCACTTTGGATTCGGTCAAACACTGAATCGTACTTTCGTGACATAGATTGACCGCGTTCAATACGGTTGGCTGAGATCAAGCGCCGCGAAAAGTCGATAAAAGGTTTCTGAAAGACACCTTGAGCACGGTCAGCCCTTATCACAGCACCATCCTGCCGAACCCCTTGGAAAAAGCCATCGACAGTGGCTTGGTCGAACCCATTCCCAAGTGCCTCGGATTTCAAGCCTGCAACGAAGCTTTCGAAATCGCCACCGCACTGCGCCAGGGCAGGGGTGGCAAACAAGGTAGTGGCCAGCAGGCCCGAGAGGATGCGCATCATTGGATGCTCCATTCTAAAACTATTAGGTTGAAACTAAACCACACCGACAACAACCCAAGCGCAAGCCCCCAAACCTTCCAAAGCATGTCGCATGCGCGGAAAACCTCCGTCGCGCCGATTTCACGGTTGGCGTCGCCGTTTACCCAAGCCAGGTCACGGAGTTTTCCGTCATAGCTGCGCGGCCCTGCCAGCGCTACGTTCAACGCGCGGGCCATTGCGGCCTCGGGCCAGCCTGCATTGGGGGAGATGTGTCCGCGTGCATCGGCGACGATCTGGCACCAAAAAGCCCACCGGCGCGACAGAGCTACGATTAACACACAGGTCAACCGCGCTGGAATCAGGTTCAACAGGTCGTCGAACCTCGCGGCGGCCCAGCCGAAATCGCGGTAAGTTTCGTTACGATATCCAATCATGCTGTCCGCTGTGTTGACTGCCTTATAGACTATCAACCCGGGCAGGCCTGCGATCAGAAACCAGAACGCAGGTGCGATCACTCCGTCGCTTAGGTTCTCGGCCGCGCTCTCAATTGCCGATCTGGCAACCTGGGCTTCGGTCATGTCCTGGGTATCGCGTGACACGATCATGGCGACTTTTGCCCGCCCGGCGGGAAGAGACGTCGACAGCCCGACCGCTACATCCCGAACATGTATCACAAGCGATTTCTGGGCCAGCAAGATGGCGCAGACGATGATTTCTATGGCCGGTCCAAGCAAAGAAAGCAGTTTACCCAATATCAATGAGCCTACGACCAGTAGAGTTAGAGCCAGTAGTCCCTTGGCCCTCCGCTGAGCGCCAAGATTTAATTTCCGATCAAGCCACTCTATACCTGCGCCGATTAAGATTGCCGGATGGCGAATGCGTGACCATAGCCAATCCGGCTCACCTACGATTGCGTCCAAGCACATGGCGCAAATCAGCAGGAATCCTCCGGTCACAAAGCGCCCTCCAGCCTGTCCCAATCACATTTATTTGGTAGCCCCAAACGGAGAAAATTCGTCGAGTACGGGAAGATGCGGCTCCAAATTTGAGAGCGGGCCAGCTTGGATTGCCACGCTGTCGCGTCACTCACATGGTACAGGCGAAACAAGTCTGTTCCGCCAAGCAATCGGGCGCCCTTGTCGCAAATCAATTTGTCCAACCGATCTGCATCACACGAGAGTTTGGTCCGGGTTTCCTCGGCCCATTTCACATCCCTCAAAGCCTTTTCGCCGATCCTTAACGCGGGTCCAGATACGGCCCATGGTCCGATCAGTTCGTTTAGCCGCGCGATCAAGTCAGGCTGTCCGACCGCAAAACCAAGCCGCAAACCAGCCAGTCCCCAGAATTTTCCAAAGCTCTTGAGTACAACAACGCCCGGTCTTTCCGTCTGATTTATCAGCGTCGCGTTGGGGCAAATATCGCAGAAACTTTCGTCAATCACGGTCAGGGGCGCATCTACATCAGCCTCTTGCCAAATGCGCCCATCTGGGTTGTTGGGGTGCACAATCACTCGAGCCTGAGCAGGACTGCTTTCCTTCACTGACCAGCCATGCGCCAGAAATGCCGCGGCGTGTTCGTTGTAAGTTGGTGTGGTGATCCGAACATGTCCCGGAGGGGCCAAAGCCGGTAGCCTTGCAATGATTGCCGAGGCTCCAGGCGCAGGCAAGATTGATGCGCTGTCAGGTATTGACCAGAACGATCTGGCGGCGTCACACAGGCGGCTAAATGCATCGTTGTCTGGCAGACTTGTCCAATCACTATTTTTCAACCCCGCGACGTCATAAGGGTGTGGATTAATACCCGTCGACAGATCGATCCAATCCGTGCGATCACCACCATAGACTGAAATGGCATGATCTAAACCGCCGCCGTGGTCCCGCTCGGCTTGTCTGTGCAGAATGCCAATGGTGTCTGCCATGCGTCCCTCTGGTGAAATACCGGTGCAGAGGCGGTTCAAGCGGATTTTCGCCATTTACACAAGCAAATCTGCGTGAAAAGGGCTCGCTGCAGGTATCGTTAACCATTTGTTAAGAAAATCACGGGATCACGGATCATGGGGTCGGCGCCGTTTTTTTGTTATCTAGTGCCGAGGTTGTGGCAAATGAAAGTATTGATTGTTGAGAGTAACCCTGACCTTGGTGGGCTCTGGCAAAGGCATCTTGAAAGGCAGGGGGGAGAGGTTACTTTAGTAGCCGGGCAAGAGGCTGTGATCTTGGCCTTATACGGTACAGCCTTTGACATCATCGTGCTGGATTTGGTGTTGGAAACCGGAAGCGCCTTGGCTGTGGCAGACTTCGCAAGCTATCGTCGCCCCAATACAAGGGTAATCTTTGTGACCAATACCACTTTCTTCTCGGATGGCTCGATATTTGCACACAGTCCGAACGCTTGCGCCTACGTCCAAAGCAGCACGCCGCCAGAAGATCTGGTGGCAATGGTTGCACATTACGCAGCGGGTCGCTGACTGCGACGGTGCGGCTCCATATAATCCAACACAGGGTTCGTCGGGATAATCCGGTTCGGATTGATACTATCGTGACTATAGTGATAGTGCCGGATGATGTGATGAAAGTTCACCGTGGGCTTTACACCGGGCCATTGGTACAGCTCGCGTGTGTAGGCCCAGAGATTTGGATAATCGATCAACCGCCGCCGATTGCACTTAAAATGCAAATGATAGACTGGATCGAACCGGATCAGTGTAGTGAACAGCCGCCAGTCCGCTTCGGTCAGGCGATCCCCCATGAGGTAACGATTTGAGGAAAGATGACCTTCTAACCAGTCCAGCGTATCGAACAACGGGTTGACGGCTGCGTCATACGCCTCTTGCGATGTGGCAAAACCGGCTTTGTAAACCCCATTGTTGACGTTGGAATAGATGCGTGCGTTGACCTCTTCGATCTCGGTTCTCATCGGCGCTGGCCAATAATCATCTTTGTTTCCGGTAATCCCGTCGAAAGCCGAGTTGAACATCCGGATCATTTCTGAACTTTCGTTCGAAACGATCGTTTTCGTCTTTTTGTCCCAAAGGATAGGCACCGTCACTCGGCCGGAATACTCAGAATCAGCCTTGGTATATAATTGATGCGCAAAATCCATGCCGTGGAGCGTGTCGCCTGTCGCGCCTTGGTCGTCAATTTCAAAGGTCCAACCTTGATCCAACATATCTGGGTGAACGACTGAAACGGAAATATGGTCGCTTAGGTCTTTGAGTTCGCGAAAAATTAAAGTGCGATGGGCCCAGGGGCAGGCGTAGCTGACATACAAGTGATATCGCCCGCTTTCAGCTCGAAAACCACCTTTGCCGGATGGGCCGGCGTCGCCATTTTCTGTCAGCCAATTACGAAACTGAGCGGCCGAGCGTTTGAATGCCCCATCACTGGACTTAGTGTCATACCATGTATCCTGCCATTTTCCGTCAACGAGCAAGCCCATTTCATTCCTCCATTCAAGTTGCTTTACAAATAGCTTGACGGTGTCCCACTTCCTACATTGGCGAACGCGCATAGTCCCTGCGCAAACGCACAGCGATCCCGAAATGTCCTCACAACACGATCTCGGAACCAACCTGCACCTTATAGCTTCACTGGATTTTTACGATTTACTGATCACAATGGTTAATGATCTGCCGGAGAATTTTTGATGAGTACCTATGTTTCAAGGGAAATACGCGCCGAATTGGATGCTGCGCGAATCGCTGCGTTGAAAAAAGCGAGCCGCTTGCGGGTTGAAGTCGGAAACAATAGCTACAAAATTCTTAGATTGTGGAAGGATGGGTTTACGGTCGAGACCGAAACAACGCCGCGTTTGCGCGGGTTGGTCGATGTTTTTGACGGAGCAAATCACTTGTATCAGTGTTTGATCGTCGCTGCCGAAGAAGGTGCTGGCGAAATGAGTTACGAGTTTAAGCGCAGCACCGCAAGCGCGGACAAAGCCCCACTGGATTTTTACCGCGCTCCGGATGCGCCGATTGCTTTGCTTGGATATGAAGACTAGAGCCGGATTTAGGCGGTTGGTCGGTTAGGCCTCAAACTTAACAATCGGGCCATTTCGGCATTGGCTATTGTGATTCAGCCCGATGTCGAGTCACACGACAGGGCAATTCCTCTAATTTCGTTCGGTCGCCTGTGGATGAAGATGTCGCCGTCCGAATTGTGGTTTCCCTGTCGGGCATGTTCCGTGTCATCTGCCTGTGGACAGTCAATGCCCAATGACAGTTGGAGCGTGCTTTGCGGGTTGCGGCGATCGATCCCAAAGGTCCCTTCCGGATTTTATTGCTACCTTCCACTACCTTGCCGCCTTTGGGTGCGAACCCCTGCACAGAGTTGGCTTGCTTCATAACCTTTCGATCCAGTGAAGCTGTCAACCAGCGGCTGATTTTCAATCAAAAATATTCAATGCGGCTGGCTTCAGGCATCATTCGCGGGGCAGGTGGGTTTGGACTATATCCGTGCCACCCGATCCTCCTGCCCAAAACCAGCAAAGGCAGGGCAAGGATTAGCCTCACCCGGCGTATGAGTTACTGCAAATCTCCGAAAGCATGCATTAGCCGTGCACAGGCTTCTTCAACCCGCCCGCGTTGAGTGGCCAGATTAAACCGCTCGAACGTTTCGCCTCCGGCGCCGAAACCAGGGCCGGACGAAGTTGCGATCCTTGCATCTTGTCTCAGTCGCCGGACAAACTCTGCGTGTTCCATTCCGGTGCCGGAAAAATCTACCCAAGCGAGATAAGTCGATTGCAAAGGCATCGACCAAAGACCAGGTATTTTGGCAATCGTTTCATCGAACCGACGGCAGTTGCTCTGCAGATGAACAATTTGTTCGTCGACCCATTCAGCGCCTTCAGGGCTGTAAGCGGCGGTGATCATTGCAACACCCAAAGCGCTGGGGTCGTAATCAAGGGTTTTCAGACGATGCCGCATCTGTTTGCGCAGTTTTTCGTCAGGAATGATCATGTTCCCGGTTCGCTGCCCCGCAATATTGAAAGTTTTCGAAGCAGCTGTCAGTGACACAGTCCAGGGTCGTGCGTCTGGAGCCGCGATATCCATTGGAACAAAAGTGCTGCCCGGATATACCAGATCGTGATGAATTTCGTCTGACACCAGAATCAGCCCGTTGCGTTCGGCAAATTCCGCAACGGCTCTCAACTCTTCGGGCGTCCACACCCGGCCTGACGGGTTCTGTGGCGAGCACCACAACAATAGTTTTTCTGTCCCATCCAACCGTGATTGCGCATCTTCCAAATCAAGAACGTACGTATCGCCCTCGCGTACCAATGGGCATTCGACAACCCTGCGTTCGGCATTGTTCACCTTGTGAGCGAACTCATGATAGACAGGCGAAAATAAAACTATGCCGTCGCCGGGTTCGCTCCAAACGTCAATACTCAGTGCAATAGCGTTGCCTAATCCCTGTGTAGTGAGAATCCAGTCGGTGTCGACGTCCCAGCCGTGGCGATTTTTCATCCACCACTGGATTGATGCAAGATACTCAGGATGAATCCAGGAATATCCAAAGACGCCAAGTTCGGCTGCTTTCCGAACCGCCTCAATCACACACGGTGCGGTGGGATAGTCAGAATCCGCGGTCCACATGGCCAGCCCATCTGATGGCGATACGCCATACAGCTGCTCCATCTTATCCCATTTTGAACTGTTGGTGCCCCGGCGGTCGATCAGGTCGTTAAAAGTCATATCTGCTCCATTTGTTGGGCCGAAAGCTACTCGCAATTCTGCTGTGTGCAAGGGGGGCGTTGCGGCTTAGTGCGCATTGCCCTAAATCAACCCTATGAAGCGTAAAATCCTCATCCACCCCGATCCCCGACTGAAAAAGGTGTGCGCGCCGGTTGACGACATTACTGATGCGTTGCGCGCTTTGGCTGATGACATGTTGGAGACGATGTACGACGCGCCAGGTATCGGACTGGCCGCGCCGCAGATAGGTGTACTTGACCGATTGATCGTGGTGGATTGTGTCAAAGAAGAAGGCGAGGCACCACGCCCCTTGGTCATGTTCAATCCCGAGGTAATTTCTGCCTCGGACGAAACCAATGTCTACGAAGAAGGTTGTCTTTCCATCCCGGATCAATATGCGGAAGTGACCCGACCCAAAGTGGTTGAAGTGGCGTGGATGGACCGTGACGGTAAGGCGCAAATTGAAACCTTTGATGGCCTTTGGGCAACGTGCGTTCAGCACGAGATCGATCATTTGAACGGTAAGCTGTTCATAGACTATCTCAAACCGTTGAAACGGCAGATGATCACGCGAAAGATGCAAAAGCTGAAGCGCGAACAGGCCCGCACATGACGGTTAGGACGTGCCTTCCATGGCCTGACAAACGTCTTCGAACAAAAGCACAGCAAGTGGCCGCGATTAATGACGATGTCAAAGCCATCTGGAATGATATGATTGACACGATGGAGGCTATGCCGGGTGTTGGTTTGGCTGCGCCTCAGATCGGAGTGATGCTGAGGCTGGCGGTGGTCGACGGCTCTGCGGAACGTGGTCGGGCGGTTCGTATGGCGAACCCTGAAATCCTCCACAGTTCAGTCGAATTGCGAGAGCATGAAGAGGCCAGTCCGAACCTGCCGGGTGTATCGGCCAAGGTAAAACGGCCTCGTGCCGTGACGGTCAAGTTTCTTAACGAACACGGGATTGTGGATCGGCGCGACTTCGTTGGGATCGAAGCAACAAGCGTCCAGCACCAGATCGACCACCTGAACGGTAGAATGTTCTTTGATCGTCTCAGCAAGGTGAAACGCGACATGCTGCTACGAAAAGCCAAAAAGATGGGGTGAAACCCAAGAAGTGGAGGGGCCGATGCGGATAGTTTTTATGGGAACACCTGATTTCTCGGTGCCGGTTCTTGAGGCGTTGGTCGAAGCCGCGCACGAAATTTTGGCGGTCTATTGCCAGCCCCCTCGTCCTGCAGGGCGTGGCAAAAAAGATCGGCCAAATCCGGTTCAAGCGCGGGCTGAAGAATTGGGCCTGAACGTCCGTCACCCAGTTTCGCTTAAATCACCTGCCGAGCAGTCCGCCTTTTCGGCGTTGAATGCTGATGTCGCCGTGGTAGTTGCTTATGGTCTTATCTTACCCCAAGCCATACTGGACGCGCCTGTGCACGGCTGTTTGAATATACATGCCAGTTTGCTACCGCGTTGGCGCGGGGCAGCGCCAATCCATCGCGCGATCATGTCCGGTGATGTGGAAACCGGTATCTGCATTATGCAGATGGACGCTGGACTGGATACTGGTCCGGTTCTATTGCGCGAGGCGACGGAAATAGGAATCGAAGAAACGACCGCCCAATTACACGACCGTTTGTCCGTTTTGGGGGCAAGGCTGATTGTCGATGCATTGCGCAAGTTGCCGGACCTAATTCCTGAGCCGCAGTCCAAAGTGGGCGTGACCTATGCTGCCAAGATCGACAAGGCCGAGGCACGGGTGGATTGGTTCTGCCCTGCTGTAGAAGTCGATCGCCAAATCCGCGGGTTGTCGTCCTTTCCCGGCGCTTGGACCGAGATCGACGGGGAACGAATCAAGCTGTTGGCTTCGCGTATGGCAGAAGGGCAAGGCGAGCCCGGCGAAGTTTTAAGCGAAAACCTTACCGTTGCCTGCGGTGAAGGAGCCATTGAATTGCTGCGCTTGCAACGGGCGGGCAAGGGGGCGCAGGATAGGGAAACCTTTTTGCGGGGCAGGCCAATCTCGGTCGGCAGTCGCTTTGCTGTGGAGTAACGCCACATGTTCATGATCATGATGGGTACTGTCGTTATTGCTGGAATCGTCAGCTATTTGTCCGAGGTGACAGGATTTACTCGAAATGGGTATTTACAATCGATCATAATCTGTATTGGCGGCGCATTTCTGTTTTACTTCGTTCGCATCATGTTCGGAATTAGTTTTGGCCCACCTGGTCTGGATGCAGTTTTATCGTCAATCGGTGCCTTGATTATCGTACCAACGCATTGGAGGAAGTGAGATGCCCGTAGTAGCTTTGATAATAATCGGTGCGGCTGCAGGTTTCCTCGCCACACGTCTAATGCGGATCGAAGCTGATATTCCCACAACTATGTTAATAGGCATCGTTGGCGCGTTGGTCGGAGGACTCCTGCTCCGAACCTTGGTCACCGTTATGGGGTGGTTGTCAGGATTTATAGGTGCTGTATTAGGTGCGCTTTTGGTGATCTGGATTTGGCAGAAATACCTGCGCCGCTGAGAAACACTTTCTTATTGGCCATGTTTTTCGGCACTAATGTATTGAGGTGCACGCCCGGATTTCCTGGTCAACTGATGGGCTTCGGCGTCGGTTATCCAATGCACCCCGTTTTACTTGAGATGAAGCAACTTTGAGCCAACTTAAATTCTAGTCGTCGCCTATTCAGTAAAAGCAATTGCTGTATCAAAGATGTGCAGTACCCCTCTCCGCCAGTTGGGTTACTTAGACTACAGATACTCTCCAGCAGTGAAAGTTTTCGCAGGCATCAGTTTGCAATTCACGGCGATTGCTATCTGAAAACGGATATGTCCAGCCGGATGCTACCAGAGCACTATTACGTGGAGACGCTGTTTCAACATCGAGGTTTTGTGAAGCGACGCTGTTACTGACCTCACATAATTCAATCAGATTAAGTAGGTTTGGATGAATGACGTTTTCGTTTATGTGCGTGGCGGGCGGCCTTTATAGACCGGCAACCGCCAACCAAACATCAGAGATCCAGCCCGGAGTGCCCAGCAAATCAGAGCGCACAGTCCAAGCGACGGAAGAATTTCAAGGCCAAGCCGCGTCGCGAAAACTGCGGTTAATGCGCCTGCAAACGCGCAGGATACGTATAGCTCACCCTGTTTCAGAACCAACGGAACTTCGTTGCACACAACATCCCGCATCAATCCACCGAGGCAACCTGTCGTAACGCCCATCAGAACAACAATCACCCCCGATTGCCCTAAGGACAAGGCAGCGCCGGTACCGGCCGCAGCAGCAATGGACAAGGCAAAACTATCCAACCAGATCAGCCAGTTGTAGCGACTTTCCATAAGGTGTGCTGTGAAGAATACCAAGATGGCAGCGGCGCATGCGATCAGAATGTAAGCTGGCTGATCGACCCAGAACACTGGGTGCCTATCCAGCAATAGGTCACGAACTGTACCGCCGCCCACAGCGGTCAGGCAGGCAATGAAGGCAAAGCCCACTAGGTCGAGTTGCGCGCGACTCGCCACCAGCGCTCCGGTCAACGCGAAGACCAGAACAGAGGCGTAATCCAGCAGAGCCAGCCCGCTCACGTTTTGGCCTTTTTTGGTTTGAACGGTGCCATGCCCGCGCGTGCCAGTTCGTCGGCACGCTCGTTTTCGGGGTGTCCCGCGTGTCCCTTAACC
Organism: Ruegeria sp. YKSD179; assembly: GCF_059612885.1. NCBI lineage: Bacteria > Pseudomonadati > Pseudomonadota > Alphaproteobacteria > Rhodobacterales > Roseobacteraceae > Ruegeria > Ruegeria sp. YKSD179. The sequence continues at coordinate 18,027 of NZ_JBXWRL010000034.1, forward strand.
CATTTCCACGTAACGTTATGTCGTGTTTGGGCCTCGTCCAGCCTTTGCCACAAGTCGACGTTTCTAACCGGTTTTTTGTTTGAGGTTTTCCATCCGTTGCGCTTCCACCCGAAAATCCAACCGGTGACGCCGTTCTTTACGTAGGCGCTGTCTGTGACAATGGTAATCGTTGTGGGGCGGTCGAGTATTTCAAGTGCGCTTATCGCGGCCAGCAATTCCATTCGATTGTTGGTTGTTTCCGCCTCGCCGCCGTTCAATTCCCGCTCTCTGATTAAGGTTTCTCCATCTAATGCACGCAGCAAAACGCCCCAGCCGCCCGGTCCGGGATTACCTGAACACGCGCCATCTGTATAAGCAAAAAGATCAGGCATGCGTGGCCAGTCCGATCCAGTCAGATACCGATCCATCAAGCCCGGTACCGCTGCCAAGATAGCTCTCGATCACGGTAAAGCCTGCATCTTGGACAATTTGCTTCAATTCGTCTTCGCTGTAGTAGCAGTAGTATCGCCCCAACCTGTCCGGGCCATCCCCTTGGCCCAGCTTCATGGCAATATAAAACACGCCATTCGGTTTCAACGCCTTATGAATTGCTGCCAAGTGTCTTGGGAAATCGCGGCGATTGGCGTGCAAAAGGCTAAAATTGGCCCAGACGCCATGATATTTCTCTGTTGCATCGAGTTCACCGAACGCTGCCTGCTGCGCAACTACGCCGGGGTGCTTGGCTGCCAGTTTAACCATTTCCGTTGATGCATCGATGGCTTCAACCTTCAAACCTGACTGCGCCATAACCGCTGCCGACATCCCCGGACCACAGCCAATATCTAACACCGTGCCGCCTTGGGGGACGGATTGAATGAAACGGGTCAATTGCGGATCGGCGGAATTGTCCTCATCCGTCAACGCAGCGTAGCGGGCGGCCTGCGCGTTGTAGACGGAAATCGTATCTTGGTCGCTCATAGGTATACTCCGACAGACAAGCACAGAACCACGATCGCGGTTAAAAGGATGCGGAGCTTCATCCACCAGCGAGGGGCCAGCCCCCAATACCAAAACACCGCGTCCAGCAACAAAAGAGCGGCAAAGCCAACGATTAGGTTGATCGCGGCGCTGACTGGTCCGCCCCCTGTCGTGAAAAACGCCCAAAGCGCCGGAAGAACGGAAAGTACGTAACATGTGGTCGCCTTCCCGCCTGACGTCTTTGTGGCAAAGCCCCAAAGAATCCCCGACATAAAGCTGAGAATAACCGACCCGTAAAAAAGCTGCACATAAGGGCCTACAAAACGGGCGCCGAATGTTCGCGTGCCCCAGTCGTGTAGGTCTCCATTTATCAAGGTCAGGGCGCCCCAAATGAATGGAATCAACCCGGCCAGTCCTAATATCAACGGTGATTTGGGTATACCACTCACACTGGTTGCCTCAGAACGCGCGGCACTTTGAATTCTACATTTTCGACAGCGGTTTCGACCAATTCCACGCTGAGATCGAACCTATCGCGGAAGGCGTCGATCACTTCGTTCACCAAAACTGCGGGCGCGGACGCGCCCGCAGTCACCGCGATGCTACTTATCCCTTCTAGAGCCCGCCAATCTATGTCTGTGGCGCGCTGAACCAACTGGGCGTAGTTGCATCCGGCGCGCGACGCAACTTCGACCAAACGGCGCGAGTTCGAGGAATTCGGTGCGCCGACGACCAAAAGCGCGTCGGATTTCGGTGCCACAGCTTTGACAGCCTCTTGCCGATTTGTCGTGGCATAGCAGATGTCTTCTTTGTGGGGACCAACAATCGCCGGAAACCGCGACTCCAGCGCGGCGATGATGTCCTTTGTGTCGTCAACCGACAGAGTGGTTTGCGTCACAAAGGCCAACTTTTCCGGATCGCGTACTTCCACATTGGCCACATCTTCGACCGTTTCGACCAGCAGCACTTCGCCTTCGGGCAACTGCCCCATTGTGCCAATTGTTTCAGGGTGCCCTTTGTGGCCGATCATGACCATTTGCAATCCCGCGTCCGAGTGTCGCTGCGCCTCGACATGAACTTTTGAAACCAGCGGGCAAGTTGCATCAACGAAGATCATCTGGCGCTGTGCTGCAGTTGCAGGAACTGATTTGGGAACGCCATGGGCGGAAAAAATCACAGGCCGATCATCGGGACATTCATCGAGTTCCTCAACAAACACCGCGCCTTTAGATTTCAGCCCGTCCACCACAAATTTGTTGTGGACAATTTCATGGCGTACATAGACCGGGGCGCCCCATTTCTGCAACGCCATTTCAACGATCTTGATGGCGCGATCGACCCCTGCGCAAAAACCACGCGGGGCAGCCAAGTATAGTGTTAGTTGCGGCTTGCTCATGGGTGTCTCCTTGAAAGGGACACGTAAGGCTTTTGCATCCATTGGTCCAGTGATCCCGAACCTGTCATTTCTTTGATACAGAAGACTGTTAACTAATCTGTATTTCAGAAGGTGATTATCGTTAATGAAATGCGGCCAGGTTCTCCCCGGAACCTGACCGCATCTTTTCTAAATTTTTAGCGAAAGCGACGGGCTTGTTTATTCCCCGTTTGCAGCCATCATACCGCGCGCTTCCTCGGGCTCTTCCCGAGGAGGTCGTCCAACGACATCGCGAAGGTCTTCCAGTTCGATAAAGTTGTCGGCTTGCCGGCGCAACTCGTCTGAGATCATGGGCGGTTGGCTGCGTATCGTCGAGACGACGGAAACCCGTACGCCCTGACGTTGCAGGCTAGCTATAAGCGGGCGGAAATCCCCGTCACCCGAAAACAGCACGATATGATCGACCCGCGGTGCCAGCTCCATGGCATCAACGGTCAATTCGATATCCATATTTCCTTTGACTTTCCGACGCCCCATACTGTCGGTGTATTCCTTGGCCGGTTTGGTGACCATTGTGAAGCCGTTGTAATGCAGCCAGTCAACCAACGGACGGATAGGAGAATACTCGTCGTTTTCCAGAAGCGCTGTGTAGTAGAAGGCTCTGAGGAGTTTACCTCTGCGCATGAATTCCTGACGCAGCAACTTGTAGTCTATGTCAAAACCCAGAGCTTTTGCGGCCGCATAAAGATTCGAGCCGTCGATGAACAGCGCTAGCCGTTCGTCCTTATAAAACATAAATAGTCCCTTTCGGTATAAGCCATCGCGCCGTGATATCCGTGAGTGTAAAAAATTTGGTCGGAGCGATGGTGTATCTAAAAATAGATGTTCTGGCTTTTATCGCAAGTATGCTCTGGACTGAATATGGGGTAAAACATGCAAAAAACATGCTCAAAAGCGGTAATAGCGCTTGGTGCAAATCTCAAGTTGAGAGGAAATGGGCCAAGGGAAACCCTTGAACAGTCAATCATTGCTATGCGCGACTCGGGTTTGGTGATTCGGTCCCAGAGTCGCTTTTTTTCGACACCATGTTTTCCCGCGGGCGCTGGGCCAGACTATGTTAACGCCGCCATTTCGGTGGAAACAGATCTAACTCCGGACACGGTACTGGGGGTGTTACACGATATCGAAAGAGAGTTCGGGCGCGAGCGTTCTCTGCGATGGGGTATGCGTACATTGGACCTTGATTTGGTCAGCTGGGACGCTTTAGTGCTGCCCAACCAGAGTGAATACGATCATTGGAGGAATTTGCCTGCCTCAGCGCAGATTCAGCAAGTTCCGGAACGTCTTATCTTGCCGCATCCCCGTCTGCAGGACAGAGCATTTGTGTTGGTGCCGATGGCTGATGTTGACCCAGAATGGCACCATCCGGTGCTGGATAAAACGGTTCTTGATATGATTGCGGATCTTCCCGACGAAGATGTTGCAGCTATTGTACCTTTGTGAACCGAGAAATTAGGGCATTTCTCGCTTGTCAAGGCGGACAATCGGCCTTAGATAAACGTCTTCCTGCCACGGATTCAATTACGGAGAGCACCCCATGGCCCGCGTTACGGTTGAAGATTGTGTAGACAAGGTCCCGAACCGGTTCGAACTGGTTATGCTTGCCGCCCACAGAGCGCGCGAAATTTCCGCTGGTGCCTCGATCACCGTGGACCGCGACAACGACAAGAACCCCGTTGTTTCATTGCGTGAAATCGCTGACGAAACCCAAAGCGCGGACGAACTGCGTGAGAGGCTGATCGAAGCCAACCAGACCCAGATCGAGGTCGATGAGCCTGAAGAAGATCAGATGGCGCTTTTGATGGGGGCCGAATCGGACAAACCCGTTGATGATGACATGTCCGAAGAAAAGCTCCTGCGCGCTCTGATGGAGGCGCAGGGCCAGGGGTAAGCCCAAACTACGAAGGTGCGGACCGGATGATTTCTGCTGACGACCTGATTGCGCTGGTCCGCAACTACAACCCCAAAACTAACGCGGAACGCATCGCCCGGGCCTATGAGTTCGGTAAGCAGATGCATGATGGACAGTTTCGGCACTCAGGCGAGCCTTACTTCGTCCACCCGGTTGCCGTGGCTGCCATACTGACAGAGCAACGTCTGGATGATGCGACTATCATCACTGCTTTGCTGCACGACACAATCGAAGACACCAAGGCCAATTATGGTAAAGTAGCTGAGTTGTTTGGCGACGAAGTCGCCAAGCTGGTCGATGGCGTCACGAAGCTTACCAATCTGCAACTTTCTAGCCGAGAGACCAAGCAGGCTGAGAATTTTCGCAAGCTGTTTATGGCAATGTCCAAAGATTTGCGGGTAATTCTCGTAAAGCTTGCTGACCGTTTGCATAACATGCGCACGATCAGGGCGATGCGGCTTGAAAAACAGGTGGTTAAAGCCCGCGAGACGATGGATATCTATGCGCCGCTTGCTGGCCGCATGGGCATGCAATGGATGCGTGAAGAGTTGGAAGACTTGGCTTTTCGCGTTCTTAATCCAGAGGGCAGACAATCGATCATTCGCCGGTTCATTACGCTTCAAAGGGAAACTGGGGATGTGATCCACCGGATTACCGGTGACATGCGTCATGAGTTTGAAAAGTCTGGTATCGAGGCCGAGGTGTTCGGTCGAGCAAAAAAACCCTATTCGATCTGGCGCAAGATGCAGGAAAAGGATCAGGGTTTTTCGCGACTGTCTGATATATACGGGTTCCGTATTATCACTGGGTCGGAAGAAGACTGTTATCGGGCTCTCGGCGCGATCCATCAGCGATGGCGCGCGGTGCCGGGACGTTTCAAAGACTATATCAGTCAACCAAAGTCGAATGGCTATCGGTCCATTCACACCACAGTATCAGGCCGTGACGGAAAGCGGGTCGAAGTTCAGATACGTACCAGACAAATGCATGACGTCGCTGAAACGGGTGTTGCTGCACATTGGTCTTACCGGGACGGCGTGCGTTCAGAAAACCCTTTCGCCGTGGACCCTGCAAAGTGGATATCGAGCCTAACGGAGCAGTTTGACAGCGAAGAGGATCACCAAGATTTTCTCGAAGCGGTCAAGCTTGAGATGTATTCGGACCAAGTGTTCTGTTTCACCCCAAAAGGCGACGTCGTTAAATTACCGCGTGGAGCGACACCAATTGATTTCGCATATGCCATTCACACACGTATCGGCCATGCCTGCGTAGGGGCGAAAGTGGACGGCATTCGGGTGCCGCTGTGGACTCGTCTTAAAAACGGTCAGTCGGTGGATATCATCACTGCAGACGGTCAAACGCCGCAGGTCACATGGCTGGAAATTGCAGTTACCGGTAAAGCCCGTACCGCCATCCGTCGGGCCTTGCGAGAAGTTGACCGTAAACGCTTTATCAAACTGGGAAGGGAACTGGCACGTGCCGGTTTCGAAAACGTCGGTCGAAAAGCTACCGACAAGGCATTGGACACAGCTGCAAAGCATCTGCGTCTAAAAGACAGCAAAGAGCTGTTGGCTCGTTTGGGCAGCGCCGAGTTGACTGCGCATGAAGTGATAGAGGCCGTGTACCCGGAACTTGCAAAAGATGAAGGCGATGCGATTCCCTTGCGTCGCGCGGTGATCGGACTTGAGCCGGGGCAAGGATTTGAGCGGGCGTCGTGCTGCCAACCGCTGCCAGGTGAGCGTATCGTCGGTATTACCTACCGTGGCAAAGGTGTTGTAGTACACGCGATGGATTGCGATCGATTGTCTGAATTCGAAGAACAGCCTGAGCGATGGGTTGACTTGCACTGGCATTCCGGAACCCACCCCGCAGTCTATGGCGCTACTTTGGACCTAACAATAGGTAATGATGCCGGTGTGCTGGGTCGTATTTGCACATTGATCGGCGAGAAAAAGGCCAATATCTCGAACCTTGTATTTGTGGACCGCAAACCGGATTTTTACCGTTTGCAGATCAGTGTGGAGCTGCGCGATCTGGAACAGTTGCATTCTCTGATGCTGATGCTTGAAGCCGAAAGCGATGTCGCTGCGGTCGAACGGTATCGGGACAGGGCGAAAACGAAGATCGCGGCAAGCTGAGAAGGGGTGATCAGGAGTGGTATTCAAGCGCCGAGATCGACGCTCGCCTGTCCAGATCGCTTCGGAATTCGTCTATCCGCGTGGCGGATGGACCCGGGCCTTTCACTACGTGAAACACCGTGTGCGTCGGTTGCCAGACTCACCTGAGCGAATAGCGAGGGGAGTCGGGGCGGGGGTTTTTGCAGCGTTCACTCCATTTTATGGTCTCCACTTTGTAGTCGCTGCTATTTTGGCACGGTTGATCAACGGCAATATTCTGGCTGCTCTCAGCGGAACATTTTTTGGCAACCCATTAACCTATGTACCCATCGGTGTAATTTGTTTGCAGACGGGACATTTCATTTTGGGAACCAAATTTGATGAAGGGGCTACGCATGGGCTTATGGGCAAATTTGCAGATGCTCTTGGAGATTTAAAAAATAACATAATCGCTTTGTTCACCGATGACGTAGCGGATTGGCGAGGTCTGGAAATATTCTACCATGAGGTTTTCTTTCCCTACATGATAGGTGGGATAATTCCGGGAATTGTGGCTGGGGCTGTTTGTTCGTACCTCAGCCTTCCATTGATTAGGACCTACCAACAACGTCGTCGGGCCAAGATCAAAGCGAAATTCGAAGAAATCAAACGCTTGGCACAGGCCGAGACTGCCGCTCACCTGACGAACGCATTAGGGTCGGCCTCAGGGTTCAAGAAGGAATCGAATGATGTCTGAAAACTATTTGCGTCTGGGCGTGAATATCGACCATGTCGCGACCGTCCGTAATGCCCGGGGCGGAGATTATCCCGACCCCCTGCGCGCAGCCAAAATAGCACAAGAAGCTGGGGCTGACGGGATCACAGCGCATTTGCGAGAAGACCGCCGACATATCTCTGACGCCGATATCGACGGTTTAATGGAGGTTTTGTCCGTTCCGTTGAACTTCGAAATGGCAGCAACAGATGAGATGCAAAAGATTGCGCTGCGTCACAAACCGCATGCGGTTTGCATCGTGCCTGAAAAACGAGAGGAACGTACAACCGAGGGTGGGCTGGACGTCGCACGAGAAGAAAACAGGCTAGCCCACTTTATTGCGCCCTTGCGCGACGTAGGCTGCCGTGTGTCGATATTTATAGCCGCGGATCAACGCCAGATCGAAGCGGCCCATAGGATTGGGGCAGAAGTGATCGAGCTGCATACCGGCGCGTATTGCGACGCTTTCGCGGAAGGCCGGGAAGAAGAAGCAGCGCGTGAGTTGGCGTCGCTGCGTGACATGTCGACATTTGCCTATTCCTTGGGGCTGGAGGTACATGCAGGACACGGTTTGACATATGACACCGTTAAGCCTGTTGCTGCGTTCCCCGAGGTGCGTGAACTGAATATCGGGCACTTTTTGATTGGCGAATCTATTTTCCTTGGTCTGACACCAGCGATTGTGGAAATGCGTCGTTTGATGGACGAGGCTCGGAAATGATCACACCGACTTTCTTGGCTATCTGGTTGGCTTGGTTAATGGCAGGGGGTTCTCCGGGGCCAGCGACCATGGGTATCGCTGGAACAGCCATGAATGAGGGTCGCTCTGCTGGGTTGGCATTCGCTCTTGGTATTTGCGCGGGCTCGGCAGCTTGGGGCATCGCCGCAGCATTGGGTTTGTCTGCGATAATGCTTGCCAACGTATGGTTATTCGAAGCGATCCGCTATGTTGGGGTTGCATACTTGGGCTGGTTGGCTCTCAAAGCGTTACGTCGGGCTATGAGCAAAGATGACGTGGCGATGGGCAATCCGGTTACCGGTTCGTATGGCACCATCTTCGCCAAAGGAGCGGCTATTCACCTGACTAACCCCAAGGCGATCCTTAGCTGGGGTTCGATCTATGCTATCGCTGCCCCGAACGAAGCCAGCCTATTGATGTTGCTCGGATATTTCGGTTTGCTCTATGCGGGATCGCTTTTGATATTCATTGGATACGCCTTCCTGTTTTCGTCCGAGCACATGGTTCTTGCCTATCGCCGCGCCCGCCGTTGGTTTGACTTCGCCTTCGCCGGGTTCTTTGGTGTTGCAAGCTATAAGATATTGACGGTGCGGCTGACGTAGGCAGCTTAGCTCATGAGACATTTTCTCAAAACGAGGTGACGGTGTGAAAGCTATTACATATCGCGAATTTGGGCCTGCTGCAGATGTGTTGGAGGTGACCGATATGCCGGTCCCTTCACCCGGCCCCGGAGAAGTTCTGGTACGCGTCAAGGCGTCAGGGATTAACCCCTCAGATGTAAAGCTGCGCGGCGGAGCACGGCCCGGCGCGGCTATGCAGTACCCGGTCGTTATTCCTCATTCCGATGGGGCCGGGGTGATCGAAGCTGTTGGGGCAGGAGTTGATGCCGCAAGGATCGGTGAGCGTGTTTGGATCTGGAACGCACACTGGCAACGCGCTTTCGGAACAGGGGCGGAATATGTGGCCTTGCCGTCAGAGCAAGCTGTGTTTCTGCCGGACACAACCAGCTTTGCTGAAGGCGCGTGTTTCGGAATTCCCGCTATGACAGCTTGGTATGCGTTATATTGTGACGGGTCGATTGCTGACAAAACTGTTTTGGTCACAGGTGGTGCAGGGTCTGTGGGCCGATACGCCTGTCAAATGGCTACGCTGGGTGGGGCCAGGGTCATTACCACCGTTAGCTCTGAAGAAAAGGCAGCCCATTCCGGGGCGGCTGAATGGATCAACTATCGCACACAGGACGTCACCGAAGCAGTTTTTGACCTTACAGGCGGAGAAGGTGTGGATCGCATAATCGAGGTGGATTTTGCGGCTAATCAGGAAGCGTCACTTTCTTTGATCCGCCCCGGTGGAACCATCGCAAGCTATGCTTCCGCTTCGCGTATGCGGCCCGAGTTGGATTTCTACGGGTTCATGTTCAAAAACATCCGCCTACATATGCTTATCGTATATCAACTCGATGCCTCGGCGCGTCGGCGAGGGGAGGACCAACTTAGCCAGTGGTTAGAGCAAAGGGCATTGGGTCACGCCGTCGTTTCGGGAGGGCACCTGACAGACGCGGCCAAAGCCCATGTTCAGGTCGAAACCGGGGAAAAACTCGGCACCGTCGTGTTGGAGGTTTGACTTGATCCTGGGCGTCGGCACAGACCTAGCGAACATTGACCGCATTCAGGGTACGCTTGACCGGTTCGGCGACCGGTTTCGCAACCGTGTCTTTACTGAGATCGAACAGCGCAAAGCGGAATATCGACACGATACCGCTGGTACCTATGCCAAACGCTGGGCGGCGAAAGAGGCATGTTCCAAGGCGCTTGGAACTGGCTTGCGCATGGGGATTGCATGGAAAGACATGGCGGTAACCAATTTGCGCACAGGTCAACCGGTTATGCACGTCACTGGTTGGGCTGCCGAGCGCCTGAAGGAAATGACTCCAGAAGGGTACGAGGCAATCATACATGTAACTCTTACCGACGATCATCCCTGGGCACAGGCTTTTGTGGTGATCGAAGCTCGCCGCGTTCAAGAAGCGGTTGCGCAGCCTTGACTTGCCAAGACCCGCCCCGCATGTAGCACTCCAACCACTTAAGGACCGGAGAGAGCAGTATGGCCGAGGAAGCCAAATCAGGAAGCGCCGTTTGGGAGACGATCAAAACAATCGTCTACGCCTTGTTGATAGCAGGCGTGTTTCGCACGTTGTTCTTTCAGCCGTTCTGGATTCCGTCGGGATCGATGAAACCGACACTGCTGATTGGTGATTTCCTGTTCGTCAACAAAATGGCCTATGGCTATTCTTATGCGTCCTGCCCAAGCCTTATCATCCCAAGTGTCGGATTGAACATCGACGCAGAAGATATCTGTGGTTGGATGCAAGGGGATGACAATACCCGGATTTGGGGTGGGGAACCTGAACGCGGAGACGTTATAGTCTTCCGCCACCCGGTCACTGGCCGCGACTATATCAAGCGGCTGATCGGTTTGCCCGGTGATCGTATTCAGGTGCGTGATGGGACCGTGACTTTAAATGGGACACCATTACTGCAGGAACTAGATGGCGTATTTACCGAAACAGCAGAGCCGCAAGGACCGCAAGGCCTTCGACCAAGGTGTGAAAACGGGCCGGTTGGTGTTGGCGGTGTCTGTGAAAAGTCACGCGCGATTGAAACCTTGCCAAATGGTGTTTCGTACGAAGTGCTGAATATTGGCAATCAGGGTTCGGACAACACAGGTGTGTACGTAGTACCGGAAGGGCATTACTTCTTTATGGGTGATAACCGTGACAATTCCGCTGACAGCCGTTTGCCGCAGTCAGTCGGCGGCGTCGGATATGTACCTTACGACAACCTTATCGGCCGTGCGGACCGGATCATGTTCTCATCTGCGGGGCGTTCGATGTTGTTTTTCTGGACTTGGCGCGGCGATCGGTTCTTTAAGGCGGTCAATTGAGTGTTTCGACGGAGATAAAAGCCTTCCAGAAGAGGTTGGGCTACGAGTTCAGCAACCCAAAGCTTTTGATCCGCGCATTGACCCATGGGTCAGTTTCGTCTCCTACGCGACCGGACAACCAGCGTTTGGAATTTCTGGGCGACCGTGTGCTTGGGCTTGTAATGGCTTCGGCATTGCTTGAGGCGGACCAAAAGGCCACCGAAGGGCAACTGGCTCCTCGATTTAACGCGTTGGTGAGGAAAGAAGCGTGTGCAGAAGTGGCGCGGCAGATTGATTTGGGTGCTGTTCTGAAACTGGGACGGTCAGAGATGTTGTCAGGTGGACGCCGCAAACAAGCACTACTGGGGGATGCAATGGAAGCAGTCATTGCCGCCATCTATCGTGATGCAGGGTTTGAAGCCTCGCGCGACGTCATTTTGCGCCTTTGGGGCGACCGGATTCGTAATGTCGAATCCGATGCGCGTGACGCCAAAACAGCGCTGCAGGAGTGGGCTCAGGCCCGTGGACAAAATCCGCCGTCTTATGTCGAAATTTCGCGTAGCGGACCGGACCATTCTCCCCTCTTTACTATTGCGGCGCGTCTGCAAGATGGAACCGAGGCGCAAGCAACGGCAGGATCAAAACGACTTGCCGAGCAAGCGGCCGCTAAAGCGATGCTGACAACCCTGACGAAGTAAACTAAGTGCGACGGCACTCAACTTGATAAATGAACTCGGGCGGCCGTATCAAGATTTGGCAGACGTAAGATGCCTCGCCAAAAGGTGGCAATGGGCCAAACCTATACTTTTCCAAAACCCTCTAGCCCGTATCGGCTTTCTGGGATAGGGATGCGCCCTGCAAACTGGATCGCATATCATATGACCAAACACGCCGGATTTATAGCACTAATCGGAGAGCCTAACGCGGGCAAATCCACTTTGTTGAACCGCATGGTTGGGGCCAAGGTTTCGATTGTGACTCACAAAGTGCAGACCACGCGGGCTCGAATCCGTGGCGTCGCAATAGAAGGCGATGCACAGCTGATATTTGTGGATACTCCCGGACTTTTCAAACCGCGCCGCCGGCTTGACCGGGCGATGGTTGCAGCGGCTTGGGGCGGGGCGGCTGATGCTGATATCGTGGTCCTGATGGTCGAAGCCCACCGCGGGATCACTGAAGGGGTTGAACATATACTCGATGGCCTCGAGGAGATCGGGCAAAACCGCAAGGTTGCCCTGGCAATCAACAAGATCGACAAAGTGCCGTCGGAGAAGCTATTGGCGCTGACATCTGACCTGAACGCACGTTATCCATTTTCCGAAACTTTCATGATTTCGGCGGAACGCGGTCACGGTGTGGATGATCTACGCAAGTGGCTGGCATCTCAGCTGCCAGAGGGTCCATGGCTCTATCCCGAAGATCAAATCGCTGATCTGCCTTTGCGCATGATTGCGTCGGAAATGACGCGTGAGAAATTGACCCTGCGCCTGCATCAGGAACTGCCCTATCAACTAACCGTTGAAACTGAGAACTGGGAAGAACGCAAGGACGGGTCAGCCAAAATTGATCAGGTCATTTATGTAATGCGGGACGGCCACAAAGGCATTGTGCTTGGTAAAAAGGGTGAGACGATAAAGGCGGTAAGCCAAGCGGCTCGTGCAGAGTTAGAAGAATTTCTAGACCGCAAAATCCACCTGTTCCTGCAGGTCAAAGTCCGTCCTAACTGGTTAGAGGAATCCGAGCGTTATTCGGAGATGGGACTGGACTTCAAAGACGGTAACGCATGACCCGACTGACGGCGGAATTCTGGGTTCACGCCTACCTGGCGCGTTTGCGGTTTCAAGAAATTCCTGCCTTTGTGGTTGCCCACGGCGACGACACAGCTGGTGCGGTTTTGATCAAGTTGAATACTCTGGATGGTCAAGCCACGGCATTTCAACGCAGCTTTGACCTGATGAGCGGTGAACGCAAATGGATCGAGTTGTCCAACGGTCCCGAGAAGGACGTAGATCAGGCAATTCAACGCCAACTTAGTTTTGACCCCGACCTTTGGGTGATCGAAGTCGAAGATCGGCAGGGGCGACACATGTTGGGGGAAGAGGGGCTGGATTAGTTCCAGGTTGCCAGTCGTCTGCGATTTGGAGCAATAAATTCGAAACTCTACAAGTCCTACGGCAAAGTTTTGGTGCATTGAAACCAATCTGTTTATTTTAAACGATAGATCGCATTGCGTCCGAATTTCGCATCCAACTCGTAACCTGTATTAGTAAGCAATTTGCCAAGGTCTGATTTCCAGGCCTTGTTGTGCTCGACCTCAAACAAAACGGATTTTGGCAGTTGTGCAATCGGCATATCGGACAACAATGGCGCCAAGACACGATCTTCGTGGCCTTCGACATCGACTTTTATGAAATCAATTGGCGTTTGTTTATCTGGAGGCAAAAAGTCACTTAATTTTCGAACTTGGACGCGAGTAGGTGTCGCGCCTTTTTTGGGTTTACTTAAGCTAGCCTCGCCCAAATTTGTGTCGACTGGAACGTAAAGGTCCAACTCGCCCGCGCCGTCAGAAATGGCGCAAGGATGAACCTGAATGCTGTCGAAGCCGTTCAACGCAATATTCTTTTCTAGTCTGGCGCGCATGGTTGGATTTGGTTCGAACGCATGGATGGCAGAACCAGGCACAGCAATAGCAGCGATTCTAAGGCTATAAACCCCTGCATTGGCACCAACATCATAGGCGGTAATCGGGCGATCCGGCAGACCGTTCAAAACGTGGTTTAACGCACGTTCTTCCATCGTTTTCCCTTTTTGCCAAATCAGAAACTCGGTATGATTGTCAGACGGATGGACCTCCATTCGGCAACCTTTGTAGTCAACTTCGGTAGGACGTAGGTTGCGTCGAATTAACCGCCTAATTTTCTTCGGAGTCGTCGGATCGTTGCAAATCTGTCGAAGAAGATCGTGGGGCCATTCCATAAAGTCGTGTCTCGTACCGGCAGAAAACGTTTCCTGGAGAACCTAATATCATTTGGGCTGCTTACTGAAACCAGATTATTCGCTCAATTGATCGACGGCGGCATTCATATCTACGGCCATCACAAAAAACCTTGCTGTAGATTTGTGGTTGCCAGCAACCTACGGACTAGATTTCTGCGAAATGTTGCCATCAAAACTTGGTCTGGCTACACGAACCAAGTACCTTAACAGAGAGTTTCTTTAGCCAGGGCCGCATAAAGAAAAAATACACAGCGAGTAAGGGAGGACCGCTTTTGTTGCATTCAATTGGTCAGAAGTTCATCAAATCCGACCTTGGTCGGGTTATGAAGCATTTTGAGGGATTCATGGTGTTCGTCGGCGTCGTTGGACCCTTTGCAACACTTCCACAGCTGGCGAAGCTTTATTTCACCCATTCACAGCATGCGCCCGGTCAATCACTGGTTACGTGGTCGCTGTATGCGGCATTGTCGGTTCTTTGGTTCGTCTATGGTCTGATGGTCAATAAACTGCCGATTTATGTAGGCAATGGCATTTCAATGGTACTCAATGCGCTCATGGTTGTTGGTATCCTTCTGCACGCAGGTGTTACGTTCTAAACATGATCTAAGCCGTCCGACTTGCGGCGTTGAACGCTTTGCGGTTTTCTAGATCAGTAAGAACCACCCCAGCAGAATAGGACAGGACTTGGACTGGCGCGATCACGGTATACTTCTGACCTCACGCCGCCACGGCGAAACGTCTGCGATCATCGAAGTCTTTACCGAGTCTCATGGCAGACACGCAGGCGTCGTCCGTGGTGGTACAAGTCGAAAAATTGCACCTGTTCTGCAGCCAGGAGCTCAATTGGATCTGTTGTGGCGCGCGCGTTTGGAGGAACATATTGGGACGTTTCAAGTTGAACCGTTGCGGTCCCGCGCCGCCGCCGCGTTTTCAGGGCGTCTCGCATTGGCGGGGTTGAATGCAGTTGTCGCCCTTCTTTCTTTTTGCATGCCAGAACGCGAACCTCATCCGGGTATTTATAAACAAACCGAACAACTTATGGACCTATTGGGTCAGGACGAGGTTTGGCCGCTTGCCTATATGCGGTGGGAGCTCGCTTTGTTGGAAGAGCTCGGGTTTGGCCTGGATCTCAGCCGGTGTGCAGTAAACGGTGCGACGGAAGGGTTGTCATTCGTGTCACCAAAATCAGGTCGAGCTGTAAGTTCAGAGGGCGCTGGTGAATGGGCTGGCAAGCTGCTGCCGTTACCACCTTGCTTGCGAGGAGAAGGGAACGCACCAGACGAAGAAATCGCTCAGGGCTTGCGTACCACAGGATATTTTCTCCAACATCGGGTTGCTCCGTCCTTAGGTCACTCACCAATACCCGAGGCCCGAGCCCGATTTATTGATCAATTCAATCGACGGCTTTGAACACCATCTCGTGACCATCGTCATTGCGCAGGATAAGGACATTGCCTGAGACTTCAGACTGCGTCATTGCCATGAGGGCGGCAAAGAAGAACCCTTCGGCTTCAATTCCTGCGCAGAACGCTCTGGTTGCGATCAGGTCTTCTATTTCGAACCAAGGATATGGCGCACTGAGTTTACCTTCGTAACTGTTGCAGGGACCGTTCCCCGCAATGTGCCTCTCCTGCGGAAAACGTACTAGGGCGCTTGCGTCGAAAACCTGACCGTCAACTTCTTGTAGCGCCCAGACCTGATCGGCTGCGCCGTAGGCGGCGACCGTTTCATCCTTGTCGCACTGAAACAGGGAAAATAAGGGCAGGATCAATAACCAACGTGGCATAAATAGTTCCTAGCGTATCCCGGTCACACATCGAATTGATGCGCTCATCCCACACCTCCACTGGCTCGCAACAACTCCTCGCGGACCTCCATGCGCGGTCGCCAGTTGTACCGGGTATCGTCAACAACAGGTGCCCAAAACAAATCACCCCCATATCGCCAAGGGTCCAGGATGATACCCTGATACATCGAGTCCCCGGCTTTGCTGATAAGGGCCGAATGGTGAATGATACGAAATGTTGTCGGCGGTGAGGTCACCCAATGCAGTGAAAGAGTACGAAACTCTTCCTGCCGCAACCGCTTCAGCATGTCTTCCGCCCAATGATTACACAATCCGCGTTCGCGAAATCCGTTGATGACTTTGGCATTGTGCACGATCGCCGAGTCAGTGACTCGGTATTCCCGTTTCAACTGTTGGGAGTAGGAATAGGCAATTTCCGCAGCGCGTCTCGCTTCGTTTGGGTCAACCTCTGGGCCCAATGCCTGAATAGATTGCGCCAAATCGTCGACATCGCCTTGTGTCTCAGAAGGGCCAGCGGAGCACCCGGCCAAAACCAGGGTCATCGAAATGACCAAAAGCGTCGTAATGATTTTCAAACTTGCGTCCCCTTTTGGTCCCCGGACATCGGCAATGGGTCTTTTGCTGCTGACTTCGTTTTTGCGAAATCATCAACGGATCAAAAGGGGAAGTTCCCCCTGCTGCACATCATGATGCCTGTTCAAAAGAAAGAAAAGACCCGGCGCAAAAGCCGGGTCAAGTTGGGGAAACCGCAACGGCGTCGAATTAGGCGAGCAACCGTCGCGCGATAACCTGCGCTTGAATTTCTGCAGCGCCTTCGAAAATGTTCAGAATACGTGCATCGCAAAGCACCCGGCTAATCTTGTATTCAAGTGCAAAACCATTTCCGCCATGAATTTGTAAACCATTGTCAGCAGCGGCCCATGCCACTCTCGCGCCCAACAGTTTGGCCATACCAGCCTCAAGGTCGCATCGCTGGCCGTGGTCTTTTTCCCAAGCCGAAAAATAGGTAAGCTGGCGGGCTATCATGATTTCGACCGCCATCATTGCCAACTTGCCAGAAACCCGGGGAAAGTTGATAAGCGATTTACCGAATTGCTTGCGGTCCTGCGCATATTGCATCGCGATGTCCAGCGCGCTTTGGGCCACACCAATGGCTCGGGCGGCGGTTTGGATGCGCGCGGACTCGAAGGTTTCCATAAGCTGTTTAAAGCCCTTACCTTCCTCACCACCCAAAAGGTTCTCGGCCTTTACGTGGAAACCATCAAAACCCAACTCGTATTCCTTCATACCGCGGTAGCCCAGAACCTCGATTTCGCCTCCGGTCATCCCGGGTGTGGGGAAAGGCTCATGATCCGCGCCAGGGGTTTTTTCTGCCAGGAACATGGACAGGCCACGGTGGTCGGTACTTTCCGGGTTGGTGCGGGCCAGCAACGTCATTACGTGGGTACGTGCTGCGTGGGTGATCCAGGTCTTGTTTCCAGTGATGCTATAATCCCCGTTCTCGTCCTTAACCGCGCGGGTCCGGAGACTACCCAAGTCCGAGCCCGTATTCGGCTCTGTAAATACTGCAGTTGGCAAGATTTCAGCACTTGCAAGTTTAGGAAGCCATTCGGCCTTTTGTTCGTCGGTACCGCCTGCAAGGATCAGCTCTGCCGCGATTTCCGAACGGGTACCAAGAGAACCCACTCCGATATACCCGCGCGACAGTTCTTCGGACACCACGCACATTGAAGCCTTGGACAAGCCAAAGCCGCCGAACTCTTCGGGTATCGTCAGGCCGAAGACGCCCATTTCAGCCAGTTCCTCGATGACTTCAATCGGGATCAGCTCATCCTTTAGATGCCATTCATGGGCATTCGGCTCGACCTTTTCGATGGAGTATCTTCGGAACTGATCGCGGATCATCTCCAACTCTTCTTCAAGACCGGAAGCGCCGAACATAGTCGCTCCAAATTGGTCTTGCATCAACTCGACCAAGCGGGTGCGCGCGGCCTGACTGTTGGCCTGTGCCATCAAAGATTGAACTTCATTGCACTGAAAGCCGGACAGCGCATCCCAACCCAGCCCCAAATCTTGCAACCGCACGACCTCGCCCTGGTTCATCGGAATACCGCCCGCGACCTGGTGGAGATACTCGCCAAACGCTATCTGATGTAATAGTTGCTCGATTTCTCCGAACTTTCCTTTGGCTGATAGCGCCTCTGCCCATCGCTGCATTTGCTTAAGTGATTGATGGTAAGTGGCAAGCCATGCCAACCCGTGGGCTGCCGTTTGGTGTTCTTCAACCAACGCTCCTGAAACGCGACCATCCTGTGTCACCAATTCAAGAACTGCCACGCGAGCACGGTTAAAGACAGTCTCAACCGCCGGTATCGCTGCGCCGGTCAAAGTTAACAGGTCAGGCAAAATAGGAGTTTGGGTCGTGTCAGTCATGTCTTGTCCGTCATGGGCCATGAATCGCGTCCTTCTCTGGATTGTCTGGTCATACCATGCTGCAGGTGCAGCGCAACAAAAATGCGTCAATAGCTGAAAAAAAGTTCAATAATTGCGTAATGATTTTTGCACTGCAGAGAAATTTTCGGACCCAAATTCTGTTCAAGGTCTCATTAGAGGCGATGAATCTGTTTAGTTATACAAGTGGTGACGGGGATTGGCCGGGCCATTTTATCTTTCGGCGGAGGTATCGCCGACCACCGTTAGCAACGAGTTATTCTTCACGGCTTATTAGCCCGCTTCGTTTGTCAAAAAACCAAAACCCGAAATACAATCCCAGCATCAGAAAAAAGAGACCGGAAATATCGCCAATCAAAAAAGCGATGTACTCCGCCGCAGCGCTACCAAAAGTCAGATTCGTCAGCCCTGATACCAAAAAGGAAGTCACGATGCCGACTCCCATCACGCAAAGCCAACATGGTCGCTGGTGGGGGTTAGGGAACAGGTCCCAACCAAGCCATTTGCAGGAATAAAAAACAATCGGGGCGGTCGCCACTGCAATAGCCATTGCGAACAGACGGCTCGGTAAGAACACATCCCACCCGCCGACCATGGCGAATACAAAAAATACTCCCGGCAACAAAGCGATGATAGAGCGCCATCCCAAAAGCCAAGCTGACAATACGCGCACGCCGTGGGGCAGAAATAGCAGACTGGCATGGCTGGGATATTCGGGAAAGAATATGTTTTGGAGCGGCATCAACATTTCAAAAGTGAGAACTGACGCAATCACATAGGCCGATGAGGCCAGCAAAGTTTCAAAAACCCACCTTTGCACCAGATATGTCGCCTTACATCAAATGTGCGTCATTTGGGGCCATGCACGATATACCGTCCCCGGTTTGCGCTGCCGCTTTGCGACATATAGCCTTTTTGAACAAGCGACTTAAGAGCCCGGAAAAAAGTGGGGCGCGAGACACTTTGGACCAGTGTGTGTTCAATTAGTCCGAATGTCCGCACTTCATCACCGCGTTTCGATAATTCCTCTGCAGCATAGTAGATGTCGCGCTCGACCGGAGACAGCTCTTCGAGGCCCAGTGTTCTCTCCATGCTTTGCATCAACTTGCGTAATTCGGTTAGCTTCGAAATCTCAGTCATAACGTACCTGTCATGTTCAGTGCCAATTTCCGGTGAGTTTCGGACGCATAAGCGGTGCGTGACTAGGGCAATCTCCGCGTAACTTATTGACACTATTCCCCATTTTACTTGCCGTTGATCCGCCTTGAACTGGGTGTGAGTGGTTTGGCAAAGGCAGATCAAAAGCTGTTCAAGTTTTTTCCCAACGAGTAAGCGCTGGGCCCGTCTAGTCGTATTGACGTATCAAATTACCTCAAGCAGTAGGATCGCGCAACGCGTTCTCCGCTTGGTCAAAAGGAAGCCGTCAAAAATCGAATTTGAACGCGGCGTAAAAGGGGCCGAGGGCCCCTTTCACCCTTTAGCCGATTGCAACGGCTTTAATGTCTTCGTCGATAAATGGCAGATATTGTTCAAAGTTTTCCGAGAACATTTGAACGAGTTTTTCAGCCTGCTTGTCAAATGCCACCTGGTCGTCCCAAGTGCGTCGCGGGTCTAGCAAAACCTCTGGAACGCCCGGCACGGACACAGGCACGTCAAAACCGAAATTAGCGTCCTTACGAAATTCGGCGTCGGCCAAAGATCCCTCAAGCGCGGCTGTCAATAGAGCACGTGTGGCCTTGATCGGCATACGGCTACCGACACCGTATGCCCCACCAGTCCAGCCGGTGTTAACCAACCAGCAGGTCGCTCCATGTTGGGCAATCTTTTCACGTAGAAGGTTTCCGTAGACTTCGGGCCGTCGCGGCATAAACGGGGCGCCAAAGCAGGTCGAGAAAGTCGGCTGCGGTTCAGTCACGCCGCGCTCCGTACCTGCTACCTTTGACGTAAACCCAGACAGAAAGTGATACATCGCCTGCGCAGGTGTCAGTCGCGCAATTGGGGGCAGCACGCCGAATGCGTCGCAAGTCAGCATGATAATATTCTTTGGATGTCCTCCAAGTGCGGTCGCCGACGCGTTAGAGATGTACTCCAACGGATAAGCACACCGCATGTTCGCCGTCATCGAGTCGTTGTCGAAATCCAGTTCTTTGGTTTCCGGATCGAACACCATGTTTTCAATCACGGTGCCAAATTTTGACGTGGTCGCGTAAATCTCAGGTTCGGCTTCTGGATTGAGATTTAGTGTTTTTGCATAGCACCCACCTTCGAAGTTGAAAGTGCCACGGTTTGACCAACCGTGCTCGTCATCCCCAATCAAAACCCGGGTCGGGTCGGCCGACAGTGTGGTCTTGCCAGTACCGGACAAGCCAAAGAACACGGCTGTGTCTACTGGGTTTCCAACCGCGTGGTTGGCCGAGCAATGCATAGGCATTACGCCCTTTTCTGGAAGCATATAGTTCAGAAGCGTGAATACTGACTTCTTATTCTCGCCCGCGTATTCAGTACCGCCGATTAGAATAAGTTTTCGATCAAAGTTCAGGGCGATCACCGTGTCGCTTTTACAATCATGCTTTTTGGGATCGGCCTTGAAGCTTGGGCAGTTGATCACCGTAAAATCTGCAGTGAATTCATCCAAATCTTCCCGGTCGGGACGGCGCAACAAGTGTCGAATAAAAAGGTTGTGCCACGCATATTCGGTTACCATACGCACATTGATTGAATGGGCCGGATCGGCGCCGCCAACAAGGTCCTGAACAAAATAGTCCCGGCCCTTCATGTGTGCAGTCATGTCGTCGTAGAGCGCGTCAAATCCCTTTGGGCTCATAGCGGCGTTGTTTTCCCACCAGATGGTGTCTTTGACGCTGTCCGTCTCAACCACGTGCTTGTCTTTGGGAGAGCGACCGGTGAACTTGCCCGTTGAGACAAGAAATGCACCCCCTTGCCCAAGCGTTCCTTCGCCCCGTTTGATTGCTTCTTCGATCAGCGCCGGTTCGATGTAATTGTAATAGACATTTCCCAGACCCTCGATGCCCTGATTTTCGAGGCGGAATTGCGGGTTAACCCGTCCAGATGTCATGCGTTTCTTCTCCTTTGGCGGCGCGGGGGCCACTGGGCCTTTGCGCTCTTGGGGCAATCGGCGGGAAATTTCCCGGCTACAGGCGGGTCTTACCATGGTCGTTCAGGGCATGAACAGAAGGGTTTGGCGTAGTTAGCGCAATCAAAGTCAGGTTTAGCGCCACCAATAATTTCCTGTTGGAAAAACGGGCGTGTTTAAGCGAGCGGGTACGGCTTTTTTGTCGCATCTGAGCGCCAACGTTTATGTGATTCGTGAAATCAGATTGATTCGCGGCCTTAAAAAAGCCAAACATGCCGTACAAAAAAGCGAATTATAGCGTTGAGTGAGCAGAAACAGGGGTAAACCCGATGTCAAAGATTGCACTGGTGGATGACGACAGAAATATTCTGACGTCAGTATCCATGACTCTCGAAGCCGAAGGGTTCGAGGTTGAAACTTACAACGACGGACAGGCGGCGCTGGACGCGTTTAACAAGAAACTGCCTGACATGGCTGTTCTGGATATCAAGATGCCACGGATGGATGGCATGGACCTGCTGCAGCGCCTGCGGCAGAAAACCCAGATGCCTGTCATCTTTCTGACGTCCAAGGATGACGAGATAGATGAGGTTTTGGGGCTGCGTATGGGCGCTGACGACTACGTCAAAAAGCCATTTTCGCAGCGACTGTTGGTTGAGCGGATTCGCGCCTTGCTGCGAAGGCAAGAGGCGAATGATGGCGACGTATCGAACAGCAATACCGGCGATACCAAAGTGATGGAGCGGGGCGAGCTTCGGATGGATCCGCTGCGTCACGCAGTCAGCTGGAAAGGCAACGACGTCTCGTTGACAGTAACCGAGTTCTTGCTGTTGCAGGCGTTGGCCCAACGTCCTGGATTCGTCAAAAGCCGTGATCAGTTGATGGATGTCGCTTATGATGACCAAGTATACGTGGACGACCGGACCATTGACAGTCATATCAAGCGTCTGCGCAAAAAAATGCGCGCAGCCGATCCTGAATTTTCGGCCATCGAGACGCTCTACGGCATCGGATACCGTTACAACGAAGAATAGGCTCGTCAGTCTGTCAATAGGCAAAGGGATCTCGTGCGCGATACCGATCTAGATAATGAGTTGCGCGACGGAGATGTCGTACTCGGGGACGATTGGGTCATCCCGCAGGATACCGATGCATCCGATCTGCAAGAAAAAAGATCGCGGCGTAATCTGTTTGCGTTGCGCAGTTCTCCTTTGGCTCGCAGGATTATCACATTTAATCTGATCGCGTTGATCATACTTGTGGCGGGCCTGCTGTACCTAGACGACACTCGAAAAGAGCGAGTTCAACAAACGGCGCAAAACCTGATAGGCGATGCCCAATTGGTCAGCAACGTCTTTGAGACTCAACTGCGACAACCGGGGGTAGGCAATTCAAGCGGTCTGGATGTGCGCGATACTTTGTCGGGATTGACATTGCCCGAAGGCGGCGAAGTTTTTGTTTACGACAGCACCGGTACACTAATTGGGTGGACGCGTGGCGCCACTCCGGCAGTGGAATTACCCAGCTTATTGCGGTCTGACAGCGACGTTCCAACCGGCGGAACCCTTATCAGCGACGCGCTGACAGCGGTTTGGAACGGAGTCTCTTCGGTTTTCAGTCAAGGTCCCCAAGACACAGCGCCGACCTTGGCCCAGCGGGTACAGGAGATGGTTCCGCAAACACTGGATGGCGGTTTGCAGGTGCAAGCCGTCTCAGATCATTCGGGCGCAACCGTGATCGTAGCTGTCGCGCCGATCATGCTGGACAGCGCCACAGTTGGGGCCGTAGCAATGGCAGGTCCAGCAGGTGAAATTGACGCGCTGGCCCGGCAAGAACAAGAGCGCATTCTGCAGATGTTTGTTGTGGCCTTACTAGTTTCGGTTGGCCTGAGCCTTGTTCTGGCCTCTACAATCGCCAACCCCTTGGCAGATCTCGCATCCGCCGCGGAAATGGGCAGGGATCCGGGCGCGGGAGTGAACCCAGGACGTATTCGCATCCCCGACCTTAGTGCGAGGCCAGATGAGATTGGCCGCCTTAGCCGCGCGTTGCGGGGTATGGTCAATGCCCTCTATAACCGGATCGATGCCAATGAGCAGTTTGCTGCAGACGTCGCGCACGAGATCAAGAACCCTCTGGCCAGTCTTCAATCGGCGGTAGGAACCCTGAGAAGGGTCAAGCGTGAAGACCAGCGCGACAAGCTTTTGGGTGTCATTGAACATGATGTCCGGCGTTTAGACCGTTTGGTAAGTGATATTTCGAATGCGTCCAGACTGGATGCGGAACTGGTTAAGGAACAGGAACAGCCATTCGACCTTTTGAAATTGTTGGACAATATCGGTCAATTTCTGGGCGAAGACGCACAGTCCAAAGGTATCGACTATATTACCGACCTGCCGCAAGGTCCGATTGTGATCAATGGTCTCGAAGCCCGGCTGGCACAGGTTTTTGTTAACCTGATAACCAACGCTATTTCCTTTTGTCATGACGGGGATGCCATACGTGTCTGGGTGCGTCAGCGGGACAACAGGGTGCTCGTCGTGGTCGAGGATACAGGACCTGGAATCCCGGACCAGGCGCTGACCAAGGTCTTTAAAAGATTTTATTCACAGCGCCCGGAAGAACACTTCGGCAATAACTCGGGACTAGGGCTGGCGATTTCCAAACAGATTGTCGAGGCACATGGCGGTGTCATCTGGGCCGAAAACATCCGACCAACCGAGGCGGACATTACTTCGGATCCACTTGGTGCCCGCTTTGTCTTGGGGCTTCCTGTCTAGAGCATGGCTGTCGAACAATTGTCTGATGTTGCGGGCCGAGACGCGGCTTGTATACACGCCACGTGCATTGCGGTGATGCAATGCGGGGTACTGTTTCTCGGAGCACCGGGTTCAGGCAAATCCACTCTGGCCTTACAGATGATGGCGCTTGGCGCCGACTTGGTATCAGACGATCGGGTCATACTGACAATGAAAGGTGGCTACGTCGTGGCCGAAGCGCCACCGGAAATCCAAGGGTTAATCGAAGCACGGGGAATTGGGCTTTTGCGTGCGGAGGTCGCAAGCGCAACCGAGGTCAAATATGTCGTGGACCTTGACCATTCAGAGGGTGCAAGGTTGCCGGAACATAGCTATACACAGGTCCTGAGGCAAACTGTTCCCTTGCTTCGGGGCGCCGACATTCCCAATTTGGCGGCAGCTTTGATGCAACTCGCAAAAAAAGGGCGCGTGAACCCGGCATGGCCGAACAACTGACCCCACAGCAACGTATTGTGTTGGTGACCGGCCCCTCGGGTGCCGGGAGGTCCACAGCGATTCATGTGCTGGAAGACCTTGGATTTGAGGCCATCGACAACCTTCCTATGGGGCTGTTGATGAGATTGCTGGACGGACCAGAACCCGCGCAGCCAATGGCGCTTGGCATTGACGCGCGCAACCGGGATTTTTCGACCATTGGGTTCATTGAATTAGCGGCTACTTTGGGCCAAATGGCGGATGTCGATCTAACAATCCTGTATCTGGACTGCCGCAACGATGTTCTGCTGCGTCGGTTTTCAGAGACCCGAAGGCGGCATCCAGTTGCTGCAGATGCCAGCCCTGAAACTGGGATATTGCAGGAAAAAGAGCTGTTGCAACCCATCCGTGAGATTGCTGACACCCTTATCGATACAAGTGCACTCAATGTACGTCAATTGCGGGAAGAAGTTGAGCGCTGGTTTGCACCGAAGGGCGGCAGGCATCTAGCAGTTTCGGTCGAGTCATTTTCCTACAAACGTGGTCTGCCGCGTGGGTTGGATATGGTTTTTGATTGCCGTTTTCTGGCTAATCCCTACTGGCGTTCGGAATTGCGAGAGGCGGATGGTCGAAACCCGGATGTGGCGACCTATGTTCAGTCAGACATGAACTATTCTGCCTTCTTCGAACGGGTCGTTGATCTTCTTCTGGAACTTTTGCCTGCGTTCCGCGCAGAGGGTAAGGCGCACCTTTCCGTAGCCTTTGGTTGCACCGGTGGGCAACACAGATCGGTCGCAGTGGCCGAAGCTGTTGCAAAGGCTCTTGCGGAAGGGGGTCAGCCAGTGGCAATTAGGCACCGCGAAATGGAACGACGCGCATTGAATGTGAGGCCGGATTGATCGGGATTGTGATCGTAGCACATGGGGGATTGGCGCAAGAATATCTGGCCGCCATGCAGCATGTTGTCGGCAAGCAGCCTGGATTGATCGCTATCTCAATCGAAGCGGATCATGACCGGGACAAAAAACAAACCGAAATTTGTCTCGCTGCCGACGAAGTGGATGTTGGCGACGGCGTGGTCGTTGTCACAGATTTATTTGGCGGTAGCCCATCGAACCTGAGCATGCGAGCCTGTGCGCCCCAGGATCGGCGAATCCTTTACGGTGCCAACCTGCCAATGCTGATAAAATTGGCCAAAAGTCGCCACCTACCCGTGCCCGAGGCGGTGCGCCTCGCGCTTGAGGCTGGACGAAAATACATCAATGCGCAAAATGTGACATTGGATTAAGACTGGAATAATTCAATATGGCCACCAGAAGCTTGAAAATAGTAAACGAAAAGGGATTGCATGCCCGCGCGTCAGCCAAGCTGGTCGAAGTCGTAGAGGGGTTTGATGCGCAGGCGGAAGTATCGCGCGAGGGTCTTTCTGCGTCCGGCGATAGCATAATGGGCCTTTTAATGTTGGCAGCGTCGCGCGGAAGCACTATTGACGTTGAGACGTCCGGCCCGGATGCTGAGGCGTTGGCAGATGCACTGGAAACACTGGTGAACGACAAGTTCGGAGAGGGTTTCTAAACAATCGCTGCCACGACAAGAAGGACGGGAATACCAGGAATTGGCGGAAACCACGCACGATACCAAGACGAACCCTGTTGTGAGTGATAACTCGGATCAGGGTGAGGTCTATGACCGCAGGACCCTGACCTACGCAAACTCGTTCGACGATGCGTGGACCTCGACCGCGATCCGCGCCATCGAATGGATGACGGGAAAACTCACCATTCTGCGGATGGTCAACAAATTCGAAAAGCGAAACGAGCACTACCGCGGCCAAAAATTCTGGGGCGGCGCGCTTGAAATCATGGGTATCACTCTAACGACGCCGGCCGAGCAAATCGCGCGAATTCCAAAAGAAGGGCCGGTCGTAGTTGTAGCCAATCACCCGCATGGAATGGTGGATGGTATGATACTGGCCGAACTGATCGGTCGCGTGCGCAGCGATTACCGGATTCTGACGAGATCAGTTTTGACCGGACTGGACGAGGCGGCAACATCTTTCATGATCCCCGTCCCATTTCCCCATGATCCGGAAGCACAGTCCAAAATGCTTGAAATGCGTTGGAAAGCCATGGAACACCTCAAAGAAGGGGGGGTCGTAGCTCTTTTCCCATCGGGTGTGGTTATGTCTTCGGATGACTGGTTTGGCCCAGCGCAGGAACGTGAATGGAATGTATTTACGGCTAAAATGATCCGCCGGTCTGGCGCGCGTGTTGTGCCGATATTCTTTCCAGGTTGCAACTCGAGGTGGTATTTGATTGCTAACCGGGTGTCGGCCATCTTGCGTCAGGGGCTGTTGTTGCATGAAATTGTGCGATCATGCAACAAACCTCAATCTCCGGTTATTGGCGAGCCGATTTCCGATAAGGACATGGGTCTTTTGGAAAGCGATCCTCGGGGCTTCATGGCGTGGCTTCGAAATCACACATTGGCTTTAGGCCAGTCGCGCAAATCCTGATCTTTTGTTTTTGACCAAAGTTCCGCAGGATTTTGCCGAATTTCCAGTTGTTAGGCGCCTTTTAGTTAATCTTCAACGTGTCGGAACCGGAACTTCCCCACGGTAATCGTAAAAACCGCGATCTGTTTTGCGACCTAACCATCCGGCTTCGACATATTTTGTTAGCAACGGACAGGGACGGTACTTGGTATCCGCCAATCCATCGTGCAGCACATTCATGATCGCAAGACAAGTATCCAGACCAATGAAATCAGCCAGTTCCAGCGGGCCCATTGGATGATTTGCGCCGAGTTTCATGGATTGGTCGATGGATTGAACGCTTCCGACGCCTTCGTACAGTGTATATACTGCTTCGTTGATCATCGGCATTAGAATACGGTTCACGATAAAGGCCGGAAAGTCTTCGGCGCTGGCGGACGTTTTACCCAGACGATCCACAACAGCCTTGCACGAGTTGAATGTTTCTTCGTCAGTTGCAATACCGCGAATCAGTTCGACCAGCTGCATTACCGGAACCGGGTTCATGAAGTGGAACCCCATAAACCGTTCAGGTCGATCGGTTCGACTCGCCAGCCGCGTTATTGAGATGGACGACGTATTTGAGGTCAGTATCGTATGAGGTTGCAAATGCGGTTGAAGATCCTCAAATATCGCTTGTTTGACAGCCTCCCGCTCTGTCGCGGCTTCGATTACAAGATCGCTCTGGCCTATATCGGGCAACCGCAACGTGGTTTTTATCCGGGCAAGTGCCGCTTGGACTGCATCATCCGTCACTTTCCCTCGCGATGCCTGCCGTGCAAGATTGGACTCGATTGTAGCCATGGCATTTTCCAACGCTTCCTCACTGATGTCGTTCAGCAGAACGTCATAGCCCGCCAACGCCATAACATGAGCTATCCCGTTGCCCATCTGGCCTGCGCCGATAACTCCCACCGATTTAACATCCATAGCCTGGTGCCTTTTATGCTGAATACCGCGTCATTATGGGCAGTTCGGTCTCGGCGACAAGGGGATGAGGTAAGTCAAGGTCGCTTCAAATGCGCACATTAGGAGTTTTGTAAGAACTCAGGTGCCATGATCGTAGCTGGGTGATGAAAAGTGGGTAAATGTGATGAGCTATCAACCATTTGCAGCAAACGGTGTTGCAGAGTCATTTTGTCGTTATGGTCGGTCCAATTTGTGGTATCGAGGACCGCAGCGGTCACTAGACGTCCCTTACGTGACCTGCATCGGCGATCAAGAAACCTTTGGCCGATTCGTCGAGACCCCATATGCCGCAGGACTGGAGAGGATTCTGAGCCGGCGTTACATAAATCTGGGCAGCCTATTTGTTGGGGCGGAAGCTCTGTATCGGGACGAAGGGTTGCGAGAAATTGCGGATAGTGACGAAATGTGCATCCTGCAACTACCAAGTGTCGCGGGGCAAACAAATCGGTTTTACCGGGTCCACCCGCGCCGCAATGATCGGTTTGTTGCGCCAGCACAAGAACTGGTCGATCTGTTTCCCGAAGTGGACTTTACCGATATTCATTTTGTGCGCCATCTTCTCAATCGACTGAAATTCGTATCAGGTACAAGATTTCTCACTGTGGCTGAGGAATTGCGCCTAAAATGGGTCGAAATAATCGGTAGCTTTCTGAGGTCGGTTTCGACGCCCGTCATTCTGCTTTGGCTGGATGTTCAAGCCGAAGACGGTGGTCAATCATTGGGTGATCCCGTTGCCATCCAGCCCGAAATGTTTGACGCGGTGAAGTCAAGCTCAGTTCAATCGCTGAGAGTGAATCTACGAACATCTGGTGAATCCGATGACTTGGAGGATGTTATCTTTGGCACACTTCAACAACCGATCGCTGAGCACATGATAGGTCCGGCAGCACATCGTCGGATCGCGGAAATTCTGTCTCGTACTATTTTGGATATGTAACGAAAAAGGCCCGCCTTGTTCGGCGGGCCCGTATATGATCGTTGGCGTATATACCGCCTTGATCAGCCAAGCTTTTCCGTTAGTTCCGGCACAGCTTGGAACAGATCGGCGACCAGACCAAAATCAGCGACCTGGAAGATCGGCGCTTCTTCGTCTTTGTTGATCGCAACGATAACTTTCGAGTCCTTCATACCGGCCAAGTGCTGGATCGCACCAGAGATACCGACAGCGACATACAGATCGGGTGCAACTACCTTACCTGTCTGACCCACTTGCCAGTCGTTCGGTGCGTATCCGGAGTCTACAGCGGCACGCGACGCTCCTACCGCGGCGCCCAGTTTGTCTGCCAGACCCTCAATCAGCTTGAAATCCTCTTCCGAGCCGACGCCGCGTCCGCCAGAAACCACTACACCGGCCGAAGTCAGTTCCGGACGGTCGCTTTCCGCGACTTTGTCCTCGACCCATTCAGATAGGCCCGGGTTAGCACCGACCGAGATGGTTTCGACCGAGGCCGAGCCACCTTCACCCGCAGCGTCAAAGCTGGCGGTTCTAATGGTTACGACTTTTTTCGCATCGTTCGACTTAACGGTTTGGATGGCATTGCCAGCGTAAATAGGACGTTCGAAAGTCGAACCGTCCACAACGCCAGAAGCGTCAGAAATCACCATAACGTCCAGCAGCGCAGCAACGCGGGGCATTACGTTTTTGGCATCAGTTGTGGCGGGCGCTATGATGTGTTCGTAATCATCAGCCAGCCCCACGATCAGTGCAGCAGTCGATTCCGCGAGACGATGACCAAGAGAGGCATCTTCGGCGACCAGAACTTTTGCAACGCCGTCGATCTTGGCGGCGGCGTCGCCAGCAGCAGCGGCAGAACCACCCGCAGCCAGAACAGTTACATCACCCAGTGCCTTCGCAGCGGTCACTGCCTTAGCAGTTGCGTCAAACGCCAGTTCGCCATTGTTGACTTCAGCGAGAAGAAGAACAGCCATTATACAGCCCCCGCTTCTTTGAGTTTCTCGACCAGCTCGTCGACCGAGCCAACGACAATACCAGCGGCTCGTGCCGGCGGCTCTTCTGTTTTGACGACTTCCAAGCGCGGAGTGACATCGACGCCGTAATCCGCAGCAGTTTTCTCATCCAGCGGCTTTTTCTTTGCCTTCATGATGTTCGGCAAAGACGCATACCTTGGTTCGTTAAGGCGCAGGTCGACGGTTACAATTGTTGGCATCTTGACGCTTATGGTTTGCAACCCGCCATCTACCTCGCGTGTGATCTTGGCGCTGTCGCCTTCGATATCCACCTCTGAGGCGAAGGTGCCTTGCGACCAGCCCAACAGAGCTGAAAGCATCTGGCCGGTGGCGTTCATATCATTGTCAATCGCTTGCTTACCGGCCAGAACCAGACCGGGCTGCTCTTCTTCGACCACTTTGGCGAGGATTTTGGCAACGGCCAACGGCTCGATATCCTGGTGAACGTCATCAGCCGCTACAACCAGAATGGCGCGGTCGGCTCCCATTGCCAGAGCAGTTCGCAGGGTTTCCTGCGATTGCTTGACGCCGATCGAAACAGCGATGACTTCGTCAGCCTTGCCAGCCTCTTTCAGGCGGATCGCCTCTTCAACTGCAATTTCGTCGAACGGGTTCATCGACATTTTGACATTGGCGAGATCGACGCCGCTACCGTCCGCTTTGACGCGAACCTTCACGTTATAGTCAATCACGCGTTTGACAGGCACGAGTACCTTCATTTTTGCGCTTGCTCCTTACAAAAACGGTAAGCCGCAAAGCGACTCCACCAATGCTCTCGGACGTCTGAATAACGACTCAA
This sequence comes from Ruegeria sp. YKSD179, assembly GCF_059612885.1. Taxonomy (NCBI): domain Bacteria; kingdom Pseudomonadati; phylum Pseudomonadota; class Alphaproteobacteria; order Rhodobacterales; family Roseobacteraceae; genus Ruegeria; species Ruegeria sp. YKSD179. The sequence continues at coordinate 48,711 of NZ_JBXWRL010000034.1, forward strand.
TCCTCGCCACAACAGGGCAAAATCGTCACGTCATGTCGTTGAGACGTCGCGTTTCGTTATTTTTGAGGCACCTTTACGTTGGTAAATGCCCGACTGACATATCTTCAGCGGTTTGCGCCTGGCACCCAAAGCACGTCATCGCGGCCATTGTTGTTCGCACAACGCGCGGCAACGAAGAACCAGTCGCTCAGCCGGTTCAGATATTTCACGGCTGTTTCATTTACCGGTTCCATATTTGTCAACTCGACTGCCAAACGTTCTGCACGGCGAGAAACAGTCCGGCAAACATGCAAATGGGCTGCGAGACGCGAACCGCCTGGTAAAATAAAACTACGCAGTGGTTCCAGCTTTTCATTCATCATGTCGATTTCAGCCTCAAGCCGATCGATCTGCGCCGGAACGATGCGCAGCGGCGGATAGTCGGCTTCGGCATCCTTGTCCATGTCTGGTCGGCAAAGGTCAGCGCCAAGATCAAACAAGTCGTTCTGAATACGGGAAAGCGCGGTCTGGACCTCATCCTCGGCTTCAGTTCGGGCAACGCCAACAAAAGCATTCAGTTCGTCCACCGTTCCATATGCGGTTACGCGACCGGAGTACTTCGCGACGCGTTCACCATTACCCAGCGCAGTTTTGCCATCATCGCCTGTTCGGGTGTAAATTTTGTTTAGAACAACCATTATTGAACCCCCTGTCCGCGCAGGTACACGTAGAGCACAATCAGCACCACGGCAATGAACTGAAACAGGATACGCAGCCGCATCATTTTGTTGCTTTTCAATGCAGCGTCCCTACCGGGTTTTCCGAAATTCGAGATGCCTATTACCAATACAGCAACAACAGCCGCCATGGCCAAAAGCAAAACAACCATCAACAGGTCCATGATCGCACCGTCCGTTTATTGTTTCGATGGTTGTCATCTAGCGTCGTACGTCAAAAAAGCGAACGAGTAATATCGCCTCAGATGTCCGAAAGAATGCGATCAATCGAGCGTGTGGGCAGAATGCGGCGAAGATAACCAGCAATATATGTGGGTGTTGTTACGTAGTAGCGTGCCCGTGGGCGCTTTGATTCAACGGCAACGGCCAGTTTTTTCGTCACAGCCGAAGCCGGCAGTTCGAACTTATCCGTCCCCGGGGATTGATAAAGCCGCTTGAGCAACGAGGATTCGTATTTTTTGCGAAGCGCCGAATTCTCCCAGTCAACAAAGCGTTCGAACATAGGAATCGAGTTTTCGCGGATTTTAGAAGTTATTGGCCCGGGTTCGATCAAAATGACCTTGATGTCTGTATCTCGCAACTCTAGCCGCAGAGTGTCGGTAAGGCCTTCGATAGCATATTTCGTCGCCACGTAAGCACCGCGCCATGGAAATGCGACCAGTCCAAGAACGGACGAGTTCTGAACAATTCGACCGTGCCTCTGCGCGCGCATAATTGGTATGACTTGGCGGGTAAGTTCGTGCCAACCAAAGACGTTGGTTTCAAAAATTTGCCGTAGGCCGTCCGTAGGAACATCTTCGACAGCGCCAGGAAGGCCGTGCGCTCCATTGTTGAACAGGGCGTCGAGCGTACCGCCAGTCGCTTCCAGAACCTGAGAAAGACCAGAAGAGATAGATCCAGTTTTAGTATAGTCGATCAAAGGACTGTCAAAGCCCTTTGCACGCAGCCTGTCACAATCGTGCTGTTGGCGGCATGACGCAAATACCCGCCACCCGCGTTCGCGCATTCCGTGGGCAGCATCCAGACCAATGCCGGAAGAACAGCCGGTAATTAGAATTGATTTTTGCATTGAGCTTCCACACCACAATCAGATTCATAGGTATGGCGTGTTTTGCAGCAGGGCAATGTCACCTGTGAATCAATTATTGGGTTTGCGGACCAGTGATGCGGAAACCCAACCCATCTGTTGCTGGGGCAGCAAACGGAGGCGCAGCCAGCCGGTCCCGGACTCGCTGATAACCTCGACTCTTTGGCCCAACGTCGCTTTACCAATCACAGGGTAGATCGTCCCCGGCCCGTCGCGTAGATTCACGCGTGTGCCGGAAATCTCACGAATGTCCTGTTTAGGTTCAGTCACGACAGAGGTTGTAGGTATAACTGCGCTTTGCGCATCAGTGGAAATTTGTTGCAGCCCAGCGGCGCCTTCTTCCAAGGACGCCAGTGTCAGGTTTGCCCCCTGATTGTTAAATGTGGAAAAGCCTATCAATGGCTGAGCTTCAGGTTCTTCAATAAATTCGACCACCTCTTCCGACACAATCTTGGGTTTAGGTGCAACCTTTGGTTTCAGCTCCACCTCGTCGGGTACGGCACGCACAGTCACCTTGGTAACAAGCTCTTGGGCTTGTGGCACAGGTTTTGGTGCTGGTTCCGAAACGGATGCAACGCGTTCAGGCTGGGTTCCGCGTTCCCCGCGGGGTTCAAAATCGGGTCCTCCGCTTGCAACGTAGAAGGTCCACCCAAGAACGGCAAAAGTAACAATAATAAGGCGCGTCATGGCGCTTCCCCCGGTAATCGCAACAAAGAATTTTGGCAGCGGTCTAATCTCAGACAACCTAACATATTTAGTGCGCCGAGTCGAAAAACGGGGAAAAACCGGGGCTTGCGTCCCCCCTGTTGCAAAAAGCGCGACTTACCTCAGCTAAAATATGTGTTGCTTGCTTTACCGCGGCGCTTTTGGGGCGTATCACATCATCTATGAATGATACGATTGACGACCCCAATATGGAGGCCCCTGATAGCGGGGGCGAGGTAGCCGAGCCGCTGCGCCGCGCCATCGGTGAACGTTACCTGACATATGCGCTTAGCACGATTATGCACCGGGCGTTGCCGGACGCGCGAGACGGTCTGAAGCCTGTTCACAGGCGAATCCTCTATGCGATGCGCGAGCTTCGACTCAGCGCGACCGGGGGCTTCCGCAAGTCTGCCAAAATATCCGGTGACGTGATGGGTAACTATCACCCTCATGGCGACGCCGCTATTTACGATGCAATGGCGCGACTGGCGCAGGACTTTAACGTTCGCTACCCGCTGGTGGATGGGCAGGGAAATTTTGGCAATATCGACGGCGATAACCCTGCAGCCTCTCGGTACACCGAGGCGCGGATGACCATCGTAGCCGAAGCTTTGCTGGAAGGCTTGAATGAAGACGCGGTCGATTTCCGAGACAACTATGACGGTACGCTGACCGAACCTGTAGTTCTGCCTGCGCAGTTTCCTAACCTTTTGGCCAATGGCGCAAGTGGCATCGCCGTGGGCATGGCAACGAATATCCCGCCACATAATATTGCCGAATTGTGCGATGCATGCTTGCACCTGATAAAGACGCCGGATGCACGCGATGACACGTTGCTCAACTACGTGCCGGGTCCAGATTTCCCAACCGGCGGCGTAATAGTCGAACCGCCAGAAAGCATTGCACAAGCCTATCGAACCGGACGCGGGTCATTTCGGCTGCGCTGCAAATTCGAAGTAGAAGATCTGGGCCGTGGCCAATGGCAAATCATAGTCACCGAAATTCCGTATCAAGTTCAGAAATCCAAGCTGATTGAAAAGATCGCTGAGCTGATCCAAACCAAGAAAGTCCCCATACTGGCCGATGTTCGCGATGAATCCGCCGATGACATTCGACTGATCTTGGAGCCGCGATCAAAGAACGTGGATCCAGAGGTTTTGATGGGAATGCTTTACCGCAACTCGGATCTGGAAGTGCGGTTCAGCCTGAACATGAATGTTCTGATCGACGGTGTGACCCCCATGGTCTGCTCGATGAAGGAAGTGTTGCGGGCATTCCTGGATCACAGGCAGGAGGTGTTGCAGCGTCGTTCGCGTCACCGGCTTGGCAAGATCGATCATCGGCTTGAGGTTTTGGAGGGCTTTATCGTCGCCTTCCTGAACCTTGATCGCGTAATTGACATCATCCGGTACGATGACGACCCCAAAGCCGCGCTAATGCGCGAAAATTGGGGCATTGACCATGTTCGGGCGACCAGCGAGGCCGACTATGTCTCGCCAGCGCCCGGTGAAGGCGAACTGTCCGAAGTTCAGGTCGACGCTATTCTAAACATGCGTCTGCGCAGTTTGCGCCGACTCGAAGAGATGGAGTTAATCCGCGAGCGCGACGCACTGATGGAAGAACGCGCCAATCTCGAAGATTTGCTCGCCGATCCGGGTTTGCAGTGGGCCAAAATCGCCGAACAGTTGAGGGAAACAAAGAAAACCTTTGGAAAGGACTATGAAGGTGGTTCCCGCCGCACTCGTTTTGCAGAAGCCGGCGAGGTAGAGGAAGTACCCCTTGAGGCGATGATCGACAAGGAGCCAATAACGGTCGTCTGTTCGCAAATGGGCTGGATACGCGCGATGACGGGCCACATCGACTTGTCGCGCGAGCTAAAATTCAAGGATGGCGACGGACCGCGATTTATTTTCCATGCTGAAACCACCGATCGACTTTTGGTTTTTGCTTCGAATGGGCGTTTCTACACGGTCAGCGCCGCCAATCTTCCCGGTGGGCGTGGTATGGGCGAACCGCTGCGCCTGATGGTGGATCTGCCAAACGAGGCGCAGATAATCGACATCCTGATACATACGCCGGGGCGCAAATTGCTGGTCGCGTCGGACTCGGGCAACGGCTTCATGGCGCCCGAGGACGATGTTTTGGCCCAAACCCGAAATGGCAAGCAGGTGCTGAACGTCAAAAACAGTGAGACTGCGATGGTCTGCACACCCGTCGCGGGAGATCACGTCGCAGTAGTGTCGCAGAACGGCAAATTCTTGGTTTTCCCAACCGCCGAGCTGCCAGAGATGACACGCGGTAAAGGCGTGCGCCTGCAGAAGTACAACATGGCCCGAGGTCGTCAGGGCACTCTGGAACTGGATGGTGGGTTATCAGACATTACCACCTTTAACTGGGACGAGGGCTTGAAATGGTCTATGGGTGGCGAAAAAACACGACACGAAGCAGATATGGGCCAGTGGCTTGGTAAACGCGCGGGAGTAGGGAAAAAGCCACCCTACGGGTTCCCTCGGAGTTATAAATTTTCGTGATCATGTCACGGGTAAGGTGAAATTTTGCTGATACGGCTTGGCACAAGTCGCATCGATGAGCTACATCCACGTGATACAGGCAGATCGAGACGAGAAAATGTTGCGCATTCTAACCTTGATTACCGGACTGGCTCTTCTGAGTGCATGTTCCCAAACCCAAGTCTATGAAGCACCTGAATCTTTGGGCGAATTCAAACTACGCGTGAACTACGCTTATGCTGAAAAAGCAAAACAAGGACCTGTTTCCCGCGATGCAACCCCCAAGGAATGGGAAGATGCCATTCAAAATGCGGTAGATATTCGCCTTGGACGCTATGAAGGGGCTCAAGAGTACGACATTGGTATTAGTCTGGAAGGTTACATGCTTGCGCCGCCGGGAATCCCAGTGATTTACAACCCGAAAAGTACGGCGATTGTGTTGGTGAACGTTTATGACGTTGGGAAGAAAGAGTTTATCGCCAAGGCCAAGCAGTTCCAGGTGCTGGAAGACACCACCGGCGAAAGCGCACTTGCCGGGTCCGGTCATTCGCGCACGAGAGAGGAACAGATGAGCGGCCTTGCCCTCAAGGTTGCGGATCGCGTCGAAGAATGGCTGGCCGAGGAGCACAAGGACAATGGTTGGTTTGACAAACGTCCGGACCTAATTCAGCGACTGGAACCCGGGCAGGTTACGCTAAATCCTGCGTGACAGGCGCATTTCGTTCAGGATGTGCTTGATTTTCCCTTTTGAACCAAATATCCCGCGCGCGCAGATGTAACCACGGGACCAAGGGTCCCCCAAATTGCAAAAGGGCGCCTGAGGAATGGCAAAGGAAAAGTTTGAGCGTACGAAACCGCATGTCAACATTGGCACGGTTGGTCACGTTGACCACGGCAAGACGACGCTGACGGCAGCGATCACGAAGTATTTTGGT